>CAYQPY010000016.1:0-13568 GCA_964419705.1 uncultured Dehalococcoidales bacterium | reverse complement strand
CATCTTTAACGTGCCCCGCGTGCTCTGCCGCACCTACGACCCGCTGCGACGGGAGTTGTTCGCCTCACTGGGTATCGAGGCCTTCAGCCCGACCACCATCTTCGCCCAGATGATAAAGGAGCAGCTACTCGAGGAAAAGCCGAAAGGAGAGAAGAAGGCCAAGTAATGTATATTATCATTATCGGCGGGGGGCAGGTGGGCTATTACCTGGCCAAGGCGCTGCTGGACGAGGGGCACGAGCTGCTGGTGCTGGAAAAGGACGCCGCCCGGACCGCCTTTATCTGTAACGACCTGGGCAGCGTTGCCGTCCGCGGCGACGGCTGCGAGATGGCCACCCTGGCCGAAGCGGGGGCGGGACGAGCCGATATGTTCGTCGCCGTCACCGGTGACGACGAGGATAACCTGGTTTCCTGCCAGGCCGCCAAGCATAAATTCAATGTGCCCCGCACCGTAGCCCGCGTCAATAACCCCAAGAACGAGACCATCTTCAAGAAAATGGGCATCGACGTCGCCATCAGCAGCACCAATATCATCCTGGAGAGCATTGAGGAAGAGGTGCCCACTCACCCCATAACGCACCTGCTGGACATCCAGGAGCAGGGGCTGGAGATTGTGGAGATAAAAATCCCGCCCCACTCCACCGCCATCGGCAAGACGGTGAAGGAGTTGCCGCTGCCGGCGGGGAATACGCTGTCGCTGGTTATTCGCGGCCAGCAGAAGCCTTTTGCCCCCGACGAAGACACCGTCCTCGAGGCTGAAGACCAGATAGTAGCCATCACCACCCCAGAGTCGGAGGAAGCGCTGGGGACCGCCCTCAGGGGTTCCTGAATATTTAGTCATACCCGGTGAAGCTAGCGCCAGGAGGCTTCCCGTGACCACAGGCACGAACCGATTCTGGGTGCTGATTACCCTGCTGCTGATAGCCGTTATCGTTATCGGGGGCGTTGTTGCCTGGCAGAACTACCACCCCAACCACCCCATTGAGATTACCCTCTTGGAGGAGACGAACGCCACCGGGGAGGTCAGCCAGCTAAACCCGCAGAAGATAGACATCAACCGCGCCGAATCCTGGCTGCTGGAAGCGCTACCCGGCATCGGGCCGAGCAAGGCGCAGGCTATCATCGCTTACCGCCAGCAGAACGGGGGCTTCAGCGACATCGGCGAGCTGCTCAACGTTAGCGGCATCGGGCAATCTATCTACGAAGATATCCAGAACATGATTACCATAGGCGATTAACCCATAAGCGATTAAAAACCAAAAGGAAGGCCGTTGGCGCTTATATACCTGAGTGGTGCCTTTGTAGCCGGCATCTTTCTGGGGTCGAGGCTCGCCCTGCCCTTTGCCTTCATCTTTAGCGGGCTTATCCCCCTCCCCCTGCTTTTTTTCTTTCCCCACCGACGCAAGCTGATAATCATAACCGCCGTCTGCCTCATCGCCTTTTTCGGGGGGGCGCTCTGTTACCAGGCCAGTCTGCCCCCCGAAGACGCCAGCCATATCTCATCATACCTGGACGAGGAAGCCAAAGAGGTTAAAATCGAGGGGACGGTGAGCGCCGACCCCGAGGTCAGGGACAGCGCCACCCACATCGTACTATCGGTCAGCCAGATAAACCCGGAGGATGAGGGGGAGCGAGAGGTATCGGGCGACGTTTTGTTATTCGTCCCCCGCTACCCCGAATATAACTACGGCGACGTTTTGCGGGTATCTGGAGAACTGGAGGCGCCCACCCAGGTGGGCGACTTCGACTACAAGGGCTACCTGGAGCACCAGGGCATCTACGCCACCATGCGCATCTATAGCTCGAAAGATATAGAGCGCATCGATACAGGCCAGGGGGTTAAGCCTCTGGAGTGGATTTATTCACTGAGACACAACCTTGCTGATAGCATCGCCGAGGTCATGCCCGAACCGCAGGCAGCGCTCACCCAGGGTATCCTGCTCGGCATCAGGTACAACATACCCGACGACGTCAGGTATGATTTCGTCACAACCGGCACCACCCACCTGCTGGCTATCTCGGGGCTGCACCTGGCTATCGTGGCGGGCATCCTGCTCAGCATCGGCATATGGCTCTTTGGCAAGAAGCGCCATATCTATATCTGGCTGGCGCTGGGCATCATCTGGCTCTACGCCCTGCTCACCGGCATGCACCCACCCGTAGTCAGAGGGGCGATTATGGCCAGCCTTTTTTTGAGCGCCGAGCTGCTGGGGCGGCAGCGCACCGCTGTTACCTCGCTTGCCTTCGCCGCGGCGGTGATGGTGGGCATCGACCCGCCCATACTTTTCGACGCCGCCTTCCAGCTGAGCTTTTTAGCCATCGCCGGACTGATTTTCATCACCCCTCCCCTCCGCGAGCTGGGACGACGGCTGGTCGGCGCTACACTGGGGGAGAAGGGATTAGCCGTTTCTCTGGCCAACATCGTCAGCGACGGCTTCAGCGTGACCCTGGCCGCCACCATCGCCGTCTGGCCCCTGATTGCCTACTATTTCGGCGTCGTCTCCCTGGTGGGGCCTTTGGTCACTTTCCTCGGCCTGCTGGCGCTGCCGGCCATTATTGTCATCGGGGCGGTTGCTGGGATTGTGGGGCTGTTTTTCGTGCCCCTCGCCCAGGGCATAGGCTGGATTGCCTGGCTGTTTAACTCCTACCTGCTCTTTATCGTGGGCGGCTTTGCCGCCCTGCCCCTGTCCTCGCTGGAGGTAGGCTCGGTCAGCCCCGCCTTTATCGCTGTCTATTATTGTGTCCTGATTGCCGTGGTCGGGCTCGTCAGGGGGCGGGGGTGGGGAGAAAGGGCCAAAAGCTGGCTGGGGTCGGGGGTAAGGAGGTCTTCCCGTCTGCCCTGGCGGTGGGTGGTGCCGCCATTGATAATACTGGCGGTGCTGACTTCGGCGGCGGCCATCACCATGCCCGACGACGAGCTTCACGTCAGCTTCCTCGATATCGGGCAGGGCGACGCCATACTGATTCAGCGGGGCAACCAGCAGGTGCTCATTGACGGGGGACCCAGCCCCCAGACGCTGGCGATGGAGCTGGGTGAGCGGATGCCTTTCTGGGACCGGATGATAGAGCTGGTGGTGCTGACCCACCCCCACGCCGACCACCTCAGCGGGCTGGTCGAGGTCCTGGGGCGATACCGGGTGGAGCAGGTGCTCTATCCCGATTTGGAATATGACTCGTCTTTGTATAACGAATGGGAAGAGCTGATTGAGGAAAAGGACATCGCCAGCACGCCCGCCCAGGCCGGCCAGGAGATTGAGTTGGGGGAGGGGATAACCATGACCGTGCTCCACCCGCCGGCGACCTTGCTTGAGGGCACGGGCTCCTATCTAAATAACAACAGCGCCGTCCTGCGCTTAGGTTTGGGGCGGGTAAGCTTTCTCTTCACCGGAGATATCGAGTGGGAAGCCGAATGCAGGCTTATCGCGGCAGGGGCTGAGCTCGGCTGCACCGTGCTCAAGGTGGGGCACAGCGGCTCTTATACCTCGACCAGCGCCGACTTCCTGGCGGCGGTCAGCCCCCAGCTGGCGGTTATCTCTGTGGGGGATAACCCCTACGGCCACCCCCACGGCGAGGTTGTGGCTAGACTGGAGGCGAGTCTGGGCGCAGAGAACGTATTCCGCACCGATGACGACGGCACTATAGAGTTCATCACCGACGGGGAGAGGCTGTGGGTGGTGATAGGCGACTAATCCTTGAAGCCGGCAAAATTGAAGTCGCTGACAATCCGTGCTAAAATACGCTTGATATCGCGCTTAGTTTTAATCTGGAAGGAGGCTTTAATTTTGAAGCACAAGCACATATTTTTTTCTCTGGTTATCGGGCTGGTTTTAGTCCTGAGTTTATTGGGGGCGGCGGGGTGTAATTCCTCTAAGACGAACATCCTCTTCTCCGATGATTTCAGCGATGAAAACAGCGGCTGGACTACCTACGACGACTATGACGGTGAAGTTACCTACAAGGACGGATACTTCTCCATAAGGGACTACGCCGACCCCACAACGGCCGTATACACCAGCGCACAGCAGCACTTCACCGATTTCGTCCTGGAGGTAGAGACCCGGCTGGTTAACGGCACCGATGATAACTGGCACGTGGTGGCCTTCCGGATGCAAAACGAATCCAGCTACTACGACTTTAGAATCAGCGCCGACGGTTACTACGCAGCGGCTAAGTTCGTCGACGGAGAATCGACAGCCCTGTTGGAAGCCAACGAATCGGCTTACATCAACACGGGCGTGGACGCCGTCAACACCATCCGTATAGAGTGCATCGGCAATGTCCTGGGGTTTGCCGTTAACGGGCACGTGCTGGAACAGATTACGGACAGTACCTTTAGCGGCGGTGATATTTCCCTGGCGGCCTATGCACTCTCGGGCACGTTTACCGAGGTTGCCTTCGATAACCTGGTAATCACCGAGCCGTAAAGAGCGGCGGACTAAATAGAATAAGAGGCGGTTGGCGGAGTATTCATTTCCGCCAGCCGCTTTTTTGTTACCCCTAACCTTTTTCTTAAATATGCGTTATAGTATAGTAGATAGACAGCAAAAGGGGGACTTGGCCATGAAAAAGCTGATAATCGGGCTGGTGCTGGTGGCGTTATTGCTGGTGCCCGCCGCCGCCTGTGCCGATGGGGCACAGGATGAAGGAAACTCGGACTATTACGGAGGGGACGGAGACTCGAGCTATTACGTGGGGAACGGTGAGCCGGCCCCGTCAGTCGTAGTGGAGAGCGCGGGGAGCCGGCCGGATAGCGACGATTATTACTTCGACACCGACGTCGACGAGCGGATGATAGTCCGCACCGGTGAGATGGAGCTGGTAGTGGTGGATATCACCCAGACTGTGGAAGATATATCCGGGATGGCGTTAGCCTTCGGCGGCTATGTGGTAACTTCTTATGTTTACGGGGAGGAAGAGGAGATGAGGGGATGGATTTCTTTCCGCGTGCCCGACGATAAGTTCGAGACGGCGCTGGCGCAACTGCGGGATATGGCGGTGACGGTGGAGTTGGAGAGCACCTACAGCCAGGACGTAACCGAGGAATACATCGACCTCCAGGCGAGGCTGGGTAACGCCGAAGCCACCGAGCAGCAGTACCTGGCGTTGCTGGACAAAGCCGAGGAGATAGATGACATACTCGACATCTATAACAGCCTTTCGCGGATACGCGAAGAGATAGAGCAGCTCAAAGGTAGAATTAAGTACCTGGAGCAGACCACCTCGACAAGCCTGATTTCGGTATCCCTGGAGCCGGAGGAAACGGATGAGCCGCTGGTCCGCGTCGGCTGGAGTGCCCTGGAAGTATTGAAGGCGGCAGCAAGAGGGCTGGTGGTGGCGGGACAGGTGCTGGGCACCATAGCCATCTGGCTACTCATCTTCATCCCCATCTGGGGAACCGTACTGGGCATTTTCCTGTGGCGCCGCCACAAGAGGAAAGCCGGGAAATAATAGAATAATATATGACATCGGGGAGAGCTTAACCGGGCGAGAGACGCTGGTTGAGCTCTTCCCGCGTCAGACCGACAATAGAGATGAGTTTGTTCCTCGAGGTGTGACCCTTGAGGATAGTTAAATCGCCTTTGCTCAAACCCAGTTTCTGGGCGAGAAAGGCGATTAACTCTTTGTTAGCTTTTCCCTTAACGGGAGGCGCTGCCACCTTTACCCGCAATACACCCTCCGAGAAGCCAGCCAGTTCGTTTCTGGCGGCGTTGGGGTGCACGTGCAGTGAAAGCTCAACTCCTCTTTCCGCAAGAGACATAACAGTCGTCTAGTAGGTTAAACCGGTTAGGATGCCTGGCTGTTATTCGCCCTGGCTAGCGTGTATGGAATGGGCGGCCAGGAATAGAACAGCCGCAAGAACCAGCCAGAACATCGCGGTCATCGCTGTCATCAGCGGGTCAAAGACCTCGGCAGCGGTGAGGATACCCATTACGCCGCAAAGCGCAGCCAGGATATTAATAATAGCGCCTAGCATTCGAACCTCCTTTCCCTGAGCCCGAAAAGGCTCATTGAATAACCCTCGGTGATTGCTATATAATAAAATGTGAATCAGTCCAAGTCAATAGATTAGAGGTTGAATTTTATGAAATTAACCAAAAATTTATATTTTTTCGCCGAGAAGGGAATGATGGATTGCAACACCTATGTCATCAAGGATAAGTCGAGCCTGCTCATCGACCCGGGCTTAACGCAGTTCCTGCCCGCCTTGATAGAGGAGATGCAGCGGGACGGCATCGACCCCAAGGACATAGATATAATCGCCAACACCCACCTCCACGGCGACCACTGCTGGGCCAACGACGCCTTTAAAGAACTGTCGGGGGCGGAAATCCTGATGCACCCGGTGCAGAAGCAATTCGGGCAGGCCTCCGCCGTCCAGGCGTCGCAGTTCTTCGGCGTTCCCGCCGTCGAGTTCAGCGAAGACAGGTTGATGGATAACGAGCGTCTCAACCTGGGCGAGACCGAAATCGAGCTTATCCCCTCCCCGGGGCATTCGCCCGACAGCGTCTGCTACTATCTTCCGGACGACAAAGTTCTCATCTGCGGCGATGTTATCTTCAGCCAGAACACGGGGCGGGTTGACCTGCCCGGGGGCAGCGCCGACCAGCTCAAGGCGTCCATCGAGAGGCTGTCGCAGCTGGACGTAGAGTACCTGCTGCCGGGGCACATGGACATCGTCACCGGCCGGGAGAACGTTAAGAACAACTTCGAGTTCATCAAGAAGTATGTGCTCGGCTCTCTCTAAAGGGGGAACCAGTGACCTTAGACTCTCTTGAACTGGGACCGATAAGACCGCCGAGCGAGGCTTCTTCCCTGCTGCTGCGGGCGACCCGCAACTGCTCCTGGAACCGCTGCAAGTTCTGCCATATCTACAAGGGGAAGCGGTTCGAGCTAAGGCCGGTAGCCGATATCAAGCAGGAAATCCTGACCATCAAAGCCATCAGGGACAGGCTGCAAGAAGCCGCCGCTAAAGCGGGCGGGGTGGAAGCCGCCGCCGCTTCTATACTGAACAACCCCTTGAGCGAGACCCACTTTAACGTCGCCCTCTGGCTCTACCACGGGGGCACCAGCGCCTTCCTCCAGGACGCCAACACCCTGATTATGCCCACCCCCGACCTGGTCGAGGTCATCAAGTTCTTAAAGCAAACGCTGCCCAGCATCACCCGCATCACCAGCTACGGGCGCTCCAAGACCGCCGCCAAGAAGAAGCTGGAGGAATTGAAAGCGCTGCACGAGGCGGGGCTCGACCGGTTGCACATCGGGCTGGAATCGGGCTACGACCCCATACTGGAGTATATGGACAAGGGGGTTACCGCCGCCGACCACATCGTCGGGGGCCAGAAGATAGTCGAATCGGGCATATCGCTTTCCGAGTACGTGCTTTTGGGGCTGGGGGGCAAGAAGATGTGGCGGGAGCACGCTACCGAGACGGCGCGGGTCTTAAACGAGATAAACGCCGACTTTATCCGGGTGCGGACGCTGACCATCAAGGAGGGCATGCCCCTCTACGAAGAGGTTAAAGAAGGCAAATTCATCCGCGCCACCGACGAGGAGATTGTCGCCGAGGAAAAACTGCTTATTGAAAACCTTAATTGCCGTTCCTATTTTGTCAGCGACCACATCACCAACCTGCTCCAGGAGATAGAGGGCCAGCTGCCCGAGGATAAGGATAAGATGCTGGCCGTCACCGACAGGTTCCAGGCCCTGTCCGCCGAGGAGAGGCAGAACTTCCGGCTGGGGCGAAGGATAGGCATATACGCTTCACTGGACGACCTCAACGACCCCGGCAAACACGGGCTGGTGGCGCAAGCCGTAGCCAAGGTAGCCAAGGACGGGAAGGTGGACGAGGCGATAACATACTCCCTGATGGAACGGTTTATCTAAGCCATAGGGGGTTGACAGGCGTTTTAGAATATGGGCTAATAATAGCCATCCCTGATTGCATCCAAGGATAGGGGGTAAGGCTATGGCTGAAGAGTTTCTGGTTGCCAAAGACCTGCACAAGAGCTTCAATGAGCACAAAGCCGTCGACGGTGTTTCATTCTCTATCCACAAGGGGGAAATCTTCGGCTTTCTGGGCCCCAACGGCGCGGGCAAGACGACGACGATACGCATGCTTTCCACCGTCCTGGAGCCCGACCAGGGCGACGTCACCGTGGGGGGGCATTCCACAAAGCACGATGCCGACGCCGTGCGCGCCCTCATCGGTGTTTGCCCTCAGGAACTAGCCCTCTACGAAGACCTTTCCGCCCTGGATAACATGGTCTTTTTCGGGCGGATGGTGGGGCTGGACGGTAAGGAAGCCAAAGCCCAGGCGGTGAAGCACCTGAAGATGATGGGGCTGGAAGATAGAGCCAAGGGCAAGATAGCCAAGTTTTCCGGGGGCATGAAGCGGCGCATCAACCTGGCCATTGCCCTGATGGGGCACCCCGCGCTTCTCTTCCTGGACGAGCCGACGGTGGGCATCGACCCCCAGTCGCGGAATAACATCTACGAGACTATCGAGGGGCTGCGGGACGGGGGGATGACCATGCTCTACACCACCCATTATATGGAGGAGGCTAACCGCCTCTGCAACCGCGTGGCTATTATCGACGGGGGCAAGATAATCGTCCTCGACACCCCGCACAACCTCAAGAAACAGATAGGACCGCCGGACAAGGTAACCTTGGAGGACGTCTTCCTGAAAATGACCGGACGCAGCCTTCGCGATTAGCTATGAATAGAGCCTTTATCGTCGCCATAAGGGAAGTCCGCACCTACCTGCAGGACAAGGGTGACCTTGCCTTCAGCCTGCTTTTGCCCATAATCCTTTTCGCCCTGATGTACGGCGCCTTCGGCGGGGATACCCTTTTCCACGGCACCGCCAATGTGGTCAACGAGGATGAGGGGGGCGCTTATTCTACCGTACTTTTAGAGCAGCTTGAGGCAATCGATAGCCTCGATGTCGAACTGCTGGCCGCCGAGGACGCCGACGCCAAGCTGGATGACTCCAACCTGCTCATGGTCATTTATATCCCCGAGGACTTCTCGGCCAATCTCGCCATAGGAGAGCCGGCGCAACTGCTCTTTAAGCAGCGGGGTAACGGCGGGGACGAGGGGCAGATAGTGGCCAGCATAGTGCGCGGCGTCGCCGAGCAGATGAACCTGGAGTTCCAGGTCTATAACGAAGTAAACAGCGCCCTGGCCGAATTCGATATTTCCCAGGAGCGCATTGAAATCACCGTACAGCAATACCTCGACGAGGAGCGCCAGAGTCCCGCTGTCGTCGTCAATGAGCAGACGGTGGGCTCCAGCCCCGACCCGGTCAACATGTTCTTACCCGGTATAGTTACCATGTTCGTCCTCTTCGCCATCACCCTGAGCGCCCGCGCCATCGTGGAGGAACGCAAGAAGGGAACGCTGGAAAGGTTGCTCACCACCCGCTTGAGCGTTGGGCAGCTTTTCGTGGGCAAGTTCCTGGCCAATGTTTCCCGCGGCTTCGTGCAGACGGTAATTCTGTTAGCCCTGGCCTATATCGTCTTCCAGCTCTTCACGCCTCTTACCTTTATCGAGTGCCTGGTTATCGCCCTGATTTTCGCCGCCGCCGCCAGCGCCCTGGGGATGGTTATCGCCGCCATTGCCCGCAGCGAGGATAGCGCCACCTGGATTGCCGTTTTCTTCACCATGGTTATGGTGATGCTGGGCGGCACCTTCTTTGAAATCGGCGAAGGCTCGGTGCTCTATACCTTGAGCCAGTTTTCCATCAACACCTATGCCAACGACGCCTTTACGACGATAATAGCCGAGGGAGGCTCGCTGGCCAATCTGGGCATGGAGCTGGGGGTACTGGCGGGAGTAGCTGTGGTCGGGCTGGTCTTGAGTCGAATCCTCTTTAAGGTTATGCCCGGAGGCAAATAGGCACTGATGAAAAGACTGAAGCATATATGGTTCATCGCCCTTAAAGACCTGCGGCTTTTCGCCACCGACCGCGGGGCGTTGTTCTTCTTTATACTCTTCCCCTTCCTCTTTATCGTCCTGTTCAACTTTATGAATCTCGGCGCCGTCGAGGACACCAGGCTGCAGCTGCATATCGTCAGCGAGGAGGCGGAGGGGAGCTTTAGCTACCAGGTAATCGAAGCGCTGGAGAGCGCCGGCGACTGGGAGATAGTCGTCATGGACTACGACGAAGCCCGCCAGGCCGTCGAGGATAAGGAGATAAGCGGCTTCCTCGCCTTCCCCGCCGATTTCACCGAGGGGATAATGACCGGGGCGGGCACCCAGCTTGAGGTGGTGACCGATGCTGAAGCCACCAGTGACCGGGCGGCCCTCAACGGCTTGAGCCAGACCATCGCCTCAAGAGTCGGCGCGCAATATGTTATCGCCAACGCCACCATAGAGTTGCTTATCGAGCAGGGGATAATCGCCCCTGACGACAGCGCCGCCATCGGCCAAGTTATCCAACAGATTTTAGCTGGAGGAGGCGCACAAGCCTTTATCGAATACAGCACGGAGAAGGTGGGCGACGTGGAGGAGCAGAGCCCGGCTAACTGGGTTATTCCCGGCTACCTGGTGATGTTCGTCTTCTTCGGCGCCGCCGTCGGCTCCGAGACCATCGTCCGCGAGCGCCAGAACAACACCTTGGAAAGGCTGCTTTCCAGCTCGGTGAGACGGGAGGCTATCCTGGGAGGTATTTTCACCGGCACGGCGGCCAGGGGACTGATTCAGATATTGATATTCTGGGTGGTCGGTCTTTTAATCTTCAGCATGGACATGGGGAACTCGCCGGCGGCGGTAATTATTCTTTCCGTCCTGATGGTGATTGTGTCGGCCGCCTTCTCCATTATGCTGGCGACGCTGGTCAAGACCCAGCGCAGCGCCGGCTCTATCGCCGTGCTGGCTTCGCTGGTATTAGCGCCGCTGGGGGGCTGCTGGTGGCCCCTCTTCTTCCTCCCCGACTGGATGCAGTCTCTGGCCAAGATAACCCCGCACGGCTGGGCGACCACGGGCTTCAACAAGCTAATGATCTTCGGCGCTGACTTCGGCGCCGTGGTCCCGGAGATGTTAGTATTGCTCGGCTTTGCCGCCCTGTTCAGCGTCATCGCCGTATGGCGCTTCCGCACCAGCGCCGTTTAATAGAGCTATAATATCCAGCCGAGTATTACCTAACAAAAGCCAATATACGCTATACTATAATAGAGAGGTTTTATTATGAGCCTGGAGCAGGAAATCGGCGACTTACTCCGCCAGAAAGGGTTGACGCTGGGGGTGGTGGAATCAGCCACGGGGGGGCTTATCTCCCACCGCATCACCAACGTCCCCGGCAGCTCGGACTACTATAAGGGCGCGGTGACCGCCTATAGCAACGAGGTCAAGAGCGGGGTGGTGGGGGTGAGCGAGGACACGTTGATTCAGTACGGCGCCGTCAGCCCCCAGGTAGCCGAGGAGCTTGCCGAGGGCGGCAAGCTGCTGCTGGGCGCCGACATCTGTATCGCCGACACGGGCATAGCCGGGCCGAGCGGAGCGACGGCGGAAAAACCGGAGGGGCTTTTTTACCTGGGTTTGTCGCACGGGGAGAGGAGCTACAGCCGAAAGCACCAGTTCCGGGGCGACCGCGAGCAAAACAAACAGAGCGCCGCCGAAGCCAGCTTAAGCTGGCTCAAAGAATACCTGGCGGGCTTATGATTTCAGGGTTGATTTTCACGAGATGTTACACTTCATACCCTTCTTGTTTACATCCGAAAATCTCAATTTTAGTAATGTCTTCTTCTTGGCTCCGCATTCCACCTACCTCGATAATCCTCACATAGTCAAGTGTATCATCTGCATAGAGGCACAAGTTTTCATACTTTGACCCATCATTTTGAACTTGCCGTCTGCAAAATGCGTCTACAATAAGCTTAGGGACATTTTCAATATCGAACGGTCTGCTACCAACCTTTTTTACAAAAATACGAAATGCCCACCACTTAACACTTGGAATATTTTGGGGAAAGCTTTCAGCAGCTTTGGCGCGAATATATTCTCTTTTATCCCCATCAGTATGGCCCGGCCTCATATCTGCATAGGTGAAGGCTTTAGGTATAGCAAAAGAGTGTACTTTTACGTATCTAGTTTCGTCATCCAAATTCCACATTGTAGTATAACCTCCTATATCACCTTGAGTATACAACCTAGTTATTTGCTAAGAAAGAGTTTTAAGAGGGGCTTTCGCCCCTCTCCTTTGATAGAATTGCCAATATCACATATTAGGCTTAAAATAGGAATATTATGCTGCAAGAGAAAAAAGTGGTTACCTGCTTCCTGGAATCGGGGGGCGAGATACTGATTCTGCGCCGCAGCGGGGAGGTAGGCAGCTACCGGGGGAGCTGGGCGGGGGTCAGCGGCTACATCGAGACCACCACCGACGAGCAAGCCCTGACCGAAATAGAGGAGGAGACCGGCCTGGCGCGGGGGGATGTGGAGCTGCTAAAGCAGGGCGAGCCGCTGGCCGTTGAGGATGAGGGGCTGGGGATAAGGTGGGTGGTCCACCCTTACCTTTTCCGCATAGAGGACAGAGATAAAATCAGAATAGACTGGGAGCATAAAGAGGCGAGGTGGATAAAACCTGAAGATATAGAGCATTACCAGACCGTGCCCAAGCTCAAGGAGGCACTGTCCCGGGTATTATAGCAAGGAGGTAGAGATGCCGAAGTCAATAGTCCGGGCGGCCTGCGGGCTGCTCATCCTGTTAGTCGTTATCGCCGGCGCGGCAGCCTGTTCCAACGAAGTTCCGGAGCCGGAATACGCCAGCCAGATGACGGAGAGCACGCTGCAGGCTATCAGCGGCGGCGATTACGCCGCCTTTCTACAGTACTTCAGCCCCGAAGCTAAAGCCGCCATAGACGAGGCTGACTTTAATACAGGCTGCCAGGAAATAATGCCTCTCATCGGCGACTATATCGACAAGGAATTCCAGGAAACGGAGACCGAGAACGGCTACACCGTTGTTTACTACAAAGCTAATTTTAGCGAAGAGCCAGAGGACGTCACCGTCACCGTTTACTTCGAAGAGATAGACGGGGAAATGTACATCGCTGTTTTCGGGCTCGATTCTCCCAAGTTAAGCGGAGAGTAGCCTCTTTATATAACCGGTAACCCCGTCCGGCGCCAGCAGCCCGTTTTCGGTGACTATCCCCGTCACCAGTTCCAGCGGGGTAAGGTCGAAGTGGGGGTTTTTGACGCTGACCGGCGGCGGCAGCTTGCCCCGACCGATAACCTCGGAGGGTTCTTTCTCCTCAAAGTCGACCTTGTCGCTTCTCATCCTGTGGTCGAACTTGAGCGTCTCGCACAACACATAGAAGGGGACGGCGGCTTTTTGCGCCGCCAAAGCCAGCGGGTAGGTGCCGACGCCGTTAACAACGCCGCCGTCGGCGCAAATCCGGTCGGCGCCGACCATCACCTTATTCGCCGAGGAAACATAGAGCCCCGCCGCCGTGTCATCGATGAAGGTCACCTTCATCCCCTTACGTCCCAACTCTTGGGCAATCCTCCGGCCGGTGCCTCCGGCACCGGAGCGAGTGGCGATGACCTCGATATGCCTGCCTTCGG
>CAYQPY010000015.1:0-13842 GCA_964419705.1 uncultured Dehalococcoidales bacterium | reverse complement strand
GCATGATAGCCCTTTCACCCTCCGCTACCTCAGTCCTGAGAGAACATCGGGACAAACAGGAAGTTACACGGGCCATGCTGGGGATTCCGCTGAAGGATGATGACCCGGTATTCAGTGACCTTGAAGGCAAGCCACTTCTACCCAATACCGTTACTCACGCCTGGATTAAGCTGGTACGCCGCACCGGCCTTAAACCCATAAGGCTTCATGATGCCAGGCATACCCACGCGAGTATTATGCTCAAACACGGGGTGCACCCAAAGGTGGTCCAGGAAAGACTAGGACACTCCAGTATACAGGTCACCATTGATACCTACAGCCACGTCGCCCCAGGGCTTCAAGAGGCTGCCGCCGCCCGCTTTGACGAGGCCTTTACCACAAGGTATAATGGGCGTGGGAAAAAGGCGGTTGAAAATCATTATTAGCAATTTATTAGCAAAAATGGAATCGCCCCCGTTATGTTAATCATCTAGGGGCAAAATTAGCTTCAAAATAATATGTGCGCCTATAGCTCAGCGGATAGAGCATCGGTCTTCGGAACCGAGGGTCGTGGGTTCGAATCCCTCTAGGCGCGTACCCACAATATACCCCCACCAACAACATTGACAACCATCCGCCAACCGTCTATATTTTAAGCCACCACACCCTAACAAGCAGAGGTAAGAGAAAGAATTGAAGATAGCACTGGTATCTCCCTACGATTTCGCTTACCCCGGCGGCGTGGTTAATCATATCTCGGCGCTGGAGCGCGAGTTCATTAAAATGGGCCACGAGGTCAGGATAATCGCCCCCGCCTCCAGAGGCGCCACCTCCGACGACAGGCTCATCTGCCTGGGCAGAGCCTGGCCTACCCCCAGCAGCGGCTCGGTGGCCCGCATCACCCTTACCCCCTGGATATCGTCCAAGGTAAAGCCTGTGCTCGAACGCGAAAAGTTCGATGTCATCCACCTTCACGAACCGCTGGTCCCGATGCTATGCACCACTATTCTGCGCCTATCCCGCGCCGCCAACGTGGGCACATTTCACGCCATGGACAGCCGTGGCTACACCTTCTGGAAGCCGTTCACCATTCTCTTCTTAAAGAAATGGTTCCGCAAGCTCGACGGCAGAATCGCCGTCTCAAAGCCCGCCAGGCAGTTCATCAACGGGCACTTTCCCGGAGACTACGCTATTATCCCCAACGGCGTCGACCTGGAGCATTTTTCCCCCGACGTGCCGCCGATTGAAAAGTTCCACGACGGCAAAATAAACATAGTGTTCGTCGGCCGGCTGGAGAAGCGCAAGGGAGTGAACTACCTGCTGGGCGCTTACAAGAAGGTAAGGAAAGAGATGGGCAACTGCCGGCTTATCCTGGTGGGGCCCAGCACCCGATGGAGCCGCAGCTATGAAAAGCAGGTGAAACGGAGGGGCTGGAAGGATATCGTCTTTGCCGGCTATGTATCTCAGGAAGAGTTGCCCCGCTACTACCAGACGGCGGATATCGTCTGCTCGCCGGCCACGGGCCGGGAGAGCTTTGGCCTCATCCTGCTGGAGGCAATGGCCATGGGCAAGCCCATCGTTGCCTCCAATATAGACGGCTACGCCAGCGTGGCCACTCACGGCGTCGAGGCCCTGATGGTGCCGCCGAAAAATAGGCGTATGCTGGCTCAAGCCCTGATTACGCTGGCCACCGATGCCCAGTTGCGGCAGGAGATGGGAGCCAGAGGCAAAATTAAGGCCGCCGAATACGGCTGGGAGCGCGTTGCCCAGCGGGTGATGGACTACTATAAGGCGGTGCTGAAACAGCGCTCAAGGGCGGCGGCCTGAAATCGATAAATGATTTTTTATAGACCTCTAAACGGAGAGTAAAAGATGGCCCACTTCCTGGGGCTGGATATCGGCTCGGTTAACGTTAAGCTATGCTTGACCGACGAGGACGGCGGGATTGTCAAGCTCGATGCCGAGAAAATCACCACCAACGCCCGGTCGGCGGTTAACGCGCTGCTGGGCAGGCTGGGCGACCTGTCTGGCATTAGTGCCGCCGGCGTTTCCGGCTCCGGTAAAGCCGTCATCCCCAGGGAGTTCCACTGGGGCGAGTACAGCAGCTCCCTGTCTATCGCCTCCGGCCTGCTCAGCCGCCACCCCGACGCCAAGACTATTATCCAGATCGGGGGGCAAAGCTCCTTCGTTCTCGGGCTTGAGGACGGGCTGAAAAAGCCCTGGAAGGTGGCTTCCAACCCACTCTGCGCCGCCGGCACCGGCCGGTTTGTCGAGCAGCAGGCCTATCGGCTAGGCATCAGCATAGATGACTTCGCCCGTCTGGCTCTCCAGTGCCGGGACAAGCCGCCGCGTATCGCCGCCCGTTGCAGCGTCTTCGCCAAGAGCGACCTCATTCACCTCCAGCAAAAGGGCGTTTCCATATCGGCTATGCTCTATGCTCTCTGCGAGAGCATAGCCCGCATGGTCGTCTCCCTGCAAAAGGGCGCCTTCGAAGAGCCGGTCTATTTCGTCGGCGGCGTCGCCGCCAACGAAGCCATTGCCAAGGCGCTCAGCGAAGTGCTCACCGCCCGAGACGGGCACCAGGTACAGGTTACCGTCCCCGAAAACAGCCTGCATATCGAGGCGCTGGGGGCAGCGCTGCTCTCCAGAGACCGACGTTCCTCGGTTTGCCTCCTGCCGGAAGCAGATTCCCGCCAGAGCTACTTCGAAATGCCCCAGCTGGAAGAAACCCACGTCCCCGAAAGCCCCGCCGGGCTGGCGATTAAAAAGCCCTGCTCGGGCTATCTGGGCATCGACGTCGGCTCCACCAGCACCAAGGCCGTCATCCTCGACGAGTCGGGGAAAAAGGTCATCGCCAAGAACTACCTGATGACGGCGGGGCGGCCCATCGATGCCGTCAAGCAGGTATTCCAGAACCTGCTCGGCGACGGCGCCGCCAGGGTTAAGGTGGCCGGGGTGGGCGTTACCGGCTCGGGCCGATACCTGGTCGGCGGCTTCATCGGCGCCGACCTGATTAAGAATGAAATCACGGCCCAGACCCGGGCCGCCGCCGAGATAGACCCCGAGGCCGATATTATCGAGATAGGCGGGCAGGACTCCAAGCTGGTCATCAAGAGAAACGGCGTCGTCGTCGATTACCAGATGAACAAAGCCTGCGCCGCCGGCACCGGGAGCTTTATCGACGAGCTGGCCGATATGCTGGGCGTGCGGGTAACCAACGGCGACTTCGCCAGATTAGCCTTTTCCGCGCCGCATACCATCGACCTGGGCACAAGGTGCGCCGCTTTTATGGGGCAGTCGGTCACCTCCGCCCAGCAGGAAGGCGTGCCGCTTTCGGTGATTACCGCCAGCCTGTCCAACTCTATCGCTAAAAACTACCTCTCCAAGGTGCTGGGCAACCGAAAGCTAGGCGGCAAGGTTGTCCTCACCGGCGCCGTCTTTCACAATGAGGCTATCGTCGCCGCCTTCCGCGAGCAGCTTGAGGGCAAGACACTGGTCGTGCCCGAACACCGCGAAGTCAGCGGCGCTATCGGTGCCGCCCTCCTGGTAAAAGAGGCCGTCGGTAAGAAGAAGTCCAAATTCAAGGGCTTCCAGAAACTAATCGACAGCGAATGCAAACTGACCACTTTCGTTTGCAAGGGGTGCGATAACAACTGCACCATCACCCAGATGAGAATAGCTGGCGAGAAGCCGACCTTCTACGGCAGCCGCTGCGACCGCTATGACAGCGCCCTGACCCAGGCCAAAAGAGAGACCTTCTTCGAGCAGCGGGAAAAACTGCTCCTCAAGGAACTCAACGAGGAGGCGGGTAAAGGGCCGGTGGTGGGCATCCCCAGAGCGCTGCTGGTATATGACTTCGCCCCGCTGCTTATCGGCTTCTTGAACGCGCTCGACGCGCGGGTCGTCATCTCCGGCAAGACCACCAAGGAAATCATGGAGCAATCGGTGGAGCTGGCCTATAGCGATAGCTGTTTCCCGATGAAGCTGGTGCACGGGCACGTGGCCGCTCTTAAAGATAGGGTTGACTATATTCTATATCCCTGTGGTATCAGGCTGGGCTTGAAAGAAAGCGATGAGAACCAGCAATACGCCTGCCCCCTGGTTCAGGCGTCCCCGTTTATCGTGCGCACCGTGCTGGATTTGGGCGACCGCTTACTTTCGCCGTTGCTTGACTTCAGCCTGGGTGAAAATGAGGTCATCAAGAACCTGGCCGATTCCGCCGCCCGGATGGGATTCAGCCACCGCCGGGGTAAGAAGGCGGCTCTGGCCGGCATCGCCGCCCAGAAGAGATTCGAGGCGGAGCTTCCCGCAGCCGGCGCTAAACTGCTCGAGCAGCTTGCGGAAACTGACCAGCTTGGGGTGGTTTTGCTGGCGCGTTCCTACATGTCTCAGGACTCCGGGGCCAACCTGGGCATCGCCGAGAAGCTGGCGCAGCTCGGCGTGGTGCCCATCCCACTCGATTTCCTCCCCCTGGATACGGTCAACCCCAAGGAATTCTCCGACCGCCCCTACTGGTCTTATGAGGGCAAGTTCATCGCCGCCGCCAAGATTATTGCTCAAGACCCAAGGCTCTACGGTCTGGCCGTGACCAACTTCGGCTGCGGACCCAACTCTTTTATACTGAAGCTGGTGGAAGACATCATGAGCGGCAAGCCCATGGGGCAGCTGGAGATAGACGAGCACGCCGCCGAGGCGGGACTGGTTACCCGCCTGGAAGCCTTCGTCGATACCATTACGAGCTACGCCCAGGCCGCTAAGGTGCATGAGGTCCCCGCCGAGGAGATACGTCGTTCCGCCCCGCCGATAATCAACAACAATAAGACCCTGGTCCTGCCTTACATGGCGCCCTTTGTCGAAGTTCTTGGCACCATCATGGAAGCCTGTGGCAGCCGGGTCATCGTACTGCCCGAGCCGGATGAGCGCAGCCTTTTCTACAGCAACCAGCTGACATCGGGCACGGAGTGCCTCCCCTACCGCGTTACCCTGGGTGACTTCCTCAAGTTCTTTTACCAGAACCCCGAACGCGTCAATGATGTGGAATTGGCGATGGTAAGCGCCTACGGACCCTGCCGCCTGGGCAAGTATGCTCTGGAACAGAGCCGAGAGCTCCGGAAGGCCGGCTTCGACGTGCCCATGCTGACCACGATTTCGAATAACGCCTACCGCGACATGGACTTCGGCCCCGATTTCCAGCGTATCGCCATGCGCGGTATCTTTGCCGTCGACTGCCTGGACAGGCTGGTCTGGCGCACCCGCCCCTACGAAAAGGAGGAGGGGCTGGCCGACAGGTTGTTCGATGATTATCTGGCACAGATTAACCAGCGCATCCGCCGCAAAGAGGACTTTGCCAGCGTTGTCAAGCAGGCGACCGGCGACTTCAAGTCGGCTATCGACCCCACCCTGCCCCGAAAGCCGCTGGTCGGTATCAACGGCGAGATATATCTGCGCTCCAACCGCTTCAGCAACAACAACATGGTCAAAGTCTGTGAAACGGCTGGGCTGGAGGTCACCGTGTCTTCGGTCGGCGAGTGGATAAAGTACGCTTCTTACCGCCACCTTGAAGATAGCATCAGGTTCAGAAAAGCCAAGAAGCTATTGGGCAGCTATCTCAAGAACCGCATCGTGGAGGGCAGCGAACACCAGATGTTGAAACGCATTAAGCCCCTTTCCGACGAGCCCGAGCCGACGATAAAGCAGCTGCTATCCAGGTCGGAGACCTACCTGTCGCCGCAGTGCGGCAGTGAGGCGGTGCTCAGCATCGGCTCGGGAGTGGAGTGGCTGGAAAACCCCAGGTTCGCCGGCGTCATATCGGTAATGCCGCACGGCTGTATGCCCGGGGGAATCGTGGCGGCGATGGCGGAGAAGCTCAGCCAGATTCACCGCAAGCCCTGGATAAGCCTCACCTACGACGGCATCATGGAAACCAACAACCTGACCCGAATCAATAACTTCGCCGAGGTAATCAGGTTCTGCAGCCAGTAGTTTAGTGGTAAACTAAGACCGTGCTGTTAAGGAGGTGCGATATGCCCTTTCAGGGGGTAAATTTTCTTGCCCACGCCCTGATTGACAGCCTGATTGATAACGTTATGCCCACTATCGATAAGATGAGTGATATTGTTGAAGAGATTGAGGAGGAGGTGAACAGTAATGCCTAGATTGTTCATGAAGAGGGCAAAACAAAAGGTGGGTCTTATCCCCGGGACCCTTGTCCATGTAGGGGAGAGAAAGATTGAAAAAGTAAGGATTAGAATCATTGATTACGATGAAACGCAGCTTGAAGAGAAGGAAGCAAAAACAGTTGAAGAGTGTTTTCCCTTTAAAGACAAACCTACCATCACCTGGATAAACATAGATGGCCTCCATGATTTAGAGGTGATAGAAAAAATCGGAAAACAATTTGGGCTGCATCCCCTCGTATTAGAAGACATTGTTAATACAGGGCAACGTCCGAAATTAGAAGATTTGGGGAACCACATCTTTGTTGTTTTGAAGATGCTCTACTATGATGAGGAGAAGCAAGAGTTAGAAGCAGAACAGATTAGCTTGATACTTGGGGGAAATTTTGTTATTTCGTTTCAGGAGCGTGTAGGCGATATTTTCGAGCCTCTAAGAGAGAGAATCAGAAAAAGCAAGGGTCGCGTCAGAAAATCAGCGGCTGATTACCTTGCCTACGCTTTAATTGATAGTATCGTTGATAAATATTTCGTAATTCTGGAAGAGCTTGGAGAAAGGATAGAGGATACAGAGCAGGAGTTGGCAACAGATCCAACTATAGAGACATTGCAGACTATCCGTGTCTCCAAGAAAGAGATGATATTCCTGCGAAAGTCCGTCTGGCCTCTGAGGGAAGTGGTCAATTCATTGGAACGGGGTGAGTTATCGCTTATTCATAAATCTACTGGTATATATCTCAGAGATGTTTATGACCATACCATCCAGATTATAGATACTGTGGAAAGTTATAGGGACATGCTTTCTGGCATGCTAGATGTTTATCTTTCCAGCATCAGCAACAAAATGAACGAAGTGATGAAGGTTTTAACCATCTTCGCTGCCATATTTATACCACTTACTTTTGTTGCTGGCATCTACGGCATGAATTTCGGCTTCATGCCGGAGCTTGGATGGCACTGGGGTTACTTTGCCATTTTGCTGGTAATGGCTGTTATCGCTGCCTTACTGTTGGTCTATTTCAGAAGAAAAAAGTGGTTATAAACCTAGCGCGAGTTTAGTTCAGGTAGTTGTTAAGAAGTGATGATTCGCCAGTGCCAGCCACAGGATATCGAGCGGTTATACTTTATTATAAACGAAGCCGCCCGGGCCTACGAAGGCGCCATACCCGCCGACTGTTACCCCCAACCCTATATGCCGATGAGCGAACTGGAGGAGGAGCTAAAGCGGGTGACCTTCTTCGGCTGGGAGGCCGATGGGGAGCTGGTAGGGATTATGGGGGTAGAACCGATTAAAGATACCACCCTCATCCGCCACGCCTATGTTTTGCCCCGCTGGCAGCGACAGGGAATAAGCACCAGGCTCCTCGATTACATGAAAGGGTTGGTCACCACCCCCCGCCTCCTGGTGGGCACCTGGGCCGACGCCCGCTGGGCGATTGATTTTTATGAGAAGCACGGCTTTGAGCTACAGCCCGATAAGGACGAGCTGCTCAAAACCTACTGGGACATTCCCCAGCGCCAGATTGAGACCTCGGTGGTGCTGGGGGTGGAGATAACCACCTAACCTACCGTCTAGACTATTAGCCTAATAATTGCTGCTTTTTCACCCAAGCAGCCAAGTGTTGACCACTCATAAATTTAGGCTGTCCAATTAATAGTCTTCTAAGTAAAGCCTTCGCATACTTACCAGCCTCTTCTACATCCGCTTCAGTGACTAGTCTTGTCGAACCGTGAGCGATCTCATCACGCTTCTTAATGATTTCACTCAATTTATCATATACCATTTTTCTAACTTTATATCCTCTCCCAAGTAAAAACGCAGCCCTTTCTGCTATTCTAGCCCTCTTCCCCTTATCAGGGATGTCTTCCTCCGCACCACCTATCATTGCATCAATAGAAAATGCCACTTTAACAAACTTTGCTTGCAAAACGTCTGGTTTCGTTGCTTCTCCTAACCAGTCTGCTGCCTTCACCAAGCTTTTGCTGAATTTGTCATCATTGTTGATAATTTTTAAAATTTCGTTAAATCCCAAAATATTCATCATAGGAAGATACGTCTTAATGTCGAAAGGACTAACGCCACCTACACGGAGACCAAATATGGCTTTAATGTAGGTGGTTTTTTCCTTATGTTGCTTGTAATCTAAAAATCCAAAGCTCTGCAATAGTCTGTAGTCACCATCAATGCAGATTTCCTGCCAGCGATATTTGTGTGTTATCGGATAAGCAAATGCCCTTAATATGTTGATTGCCCTATTTATTTTAGCTCTTGCATTCTCAAAAATCATAGCCTGATCGCCCGTCGCTAAAGTTACGGCAATAGCGTTGACATTACGTCCATCTGGGTCAACGCGTTTAACTTCCTCTTCCACATTTTTCGGAAATGGTCTTGGGCTGAACTCTACGTCTCCTATGATTAAAGGTGTATCTTTTAGTATTAATCCCCAAACAGGTACGGTAACGGTAGCTTCCTCGCCTTTATGTTGTTTTATTAATTGTATTACCTCTTTGACATCTTGTAAGATACCCCTCCGGCTCCAGCCGTTTCCTTCCATTTTCCAGATCAGTTCACTAAGGTATCTTTGCACGTCTTCAGGAGCAATAATAGTTTGATTACTCTTCGACACCTCAACACACAACGCATTCAATTCGTTCCAATCATCGTCAATCAAAAAATAAGTCTTCTCACCTACTTTGCTGCTACCAGAAATAAATGAGATTCTGTGTGGAGAGTTGTCTGTGACTATGATGTCTCCAACTCCCTTGCCAAGGGATTCCTGTATAGTATTCATCTTACAAATATGACTGAATAGTCTGCTTAATCTATTCTCTATTTCCATAGTCACTACTTAGCCTCAACTGATTCATAAACAGCTGAATAATAACACAACATGCCACTTGGTTTATACCAGCTTCACCGGCACCAGCTTATTGGTCAAATCCCTGTCATTTTTGGTAAATACCCGGATATAGTTATCGGTAAGCCCCGACCAGACGCCGCAGCTCTGCTTCTCCCACAACACCATCACCGTCTTGCCCAAAAATCTCTTTCTGAAGTTGCGCACGCCGGCCCTGCCCAGAGCCCGCATCCGGCGGCTTCGCTCCTGCTTGACCCCATCCTCCACCTTGCCGGGCATAGCCGCCGCTTTTGTCCCCGGGCGCGGCGAGTAAGGAAAGACGTGAATGCGGGCAAAGCGCATTTGGCTGGCAAAATTATAGCTCTCCTCGAACTCGGCCTCGGTCTCGCCAGGAAAACCGACGATAATATCGGTGGTGACCGCCGCCCCGGGCACAGCCTCCCTGATTAAGTCCACCGCCCGTTTATAGTCGGCGGCGTTATAGCGCCTGCCCATCCGCCCGAGCACGGCGTCGCTGCCGCTCTGCAGCGAGAGGTGGAAGTGGCGGCAAAGCCGCTCGTCGCGCCACAATCCTAAAAGCTCAGGGGTTATTTCCTGGGGCTGGAGGGAGGAGAGCCTTAATCGGGCAATCTCGGTCTCCTCTAAGATACGCTTGAGCAGTCCGCTTAGATTAACTCCTCGATGATTATAGGCGCCGATTTCGGTGCCGGTGAGCACCACCTCTTTATCGCCGTCGGCGACGCGTTGACTTACCTCGGCAAGAACCTGTTCAACGGGAACGCTCCTCTCCCTACCCCGCACCAGGGGCACGATGCAAAAAGAGCAGAAGTTGTTGCAGCCGTCCTGAACCCGGACGAAAGCGCGGGTCCTGAAATCGGCTTTAGTTGAAGCTGGCACCGAAGGAGGGCTAAGATAGCCCGACTCCTCAAGCCGGGAAACTAAATTCACTTTCTGGCGGTTATCCAGGACCAGGTCGACGCCATTGAGTCCGGCCAAATCCTGGCGGGCGCGCTCCACGTAACAGCCTATAGCCACCACCAGGGCGTCGGGGTTACGGCGGCGGGCCTGATTCAGCCGCCGGCGGCACTTACTGTCGGCGACATGGGTCACAGTGCAGGTATTGAGGATATAGACATCGGCTCCGTTAGCCGACGACACCACTCGATAGCCTCTTTCAGCAAACTGACGGGCGAAGAGTTGGCTCTCCGCCTGATTGAGCTTACAGCCCACCGTATCCAGGGCGATGCTGGGCGCTTTCGAACTTTTAGTCATTTGTATCAAAATTATATTGCGAGATTTCGCCCCGGTCAAATATCCTTCCTTGCAGATAAGTCGAATTTATGGTAAAAATAGCTAATCAAAAACTCGCTCCCCTTTAATGTTATGTCAAATTTAGATAGTAGAGTCGTAGTTACCGGCATGGGGGTCGTCTGCCCCCTCGGGCTTAATATCGCCGAAAGCTGGGAAGCGCTGGCGGCGGGGAGGTCGGGGGTGGCCCGCATCACCCTTTTCGACACCGAGGGCTTCGAGACCAAGATTGCCGGCGAGGTAAAGGGCTTCGACGCCAGCAACTACATGAACCCCAAGGAAGCCCGCCGCAACGACCGCTTTTCGCAGATGGCGGTAGCCGCCAGCCTGGAGGCGACCAAGCAGGCAAACCTGAAAATAGTCGACAGCAACAAAGACGACATCGGCATTATCATCGGCAGCGGCATCGGCGGCTTAACCACCCTCTTCGAGCAGACTAAGGTTTTGCTGGAGAGGGGCGCCGATAGGGTCAGCCCCTTTCTCATCCCGATGATGATGCCCAACATAGCCTCGGCGCAGGTATCCATCACGCTGGGCGCCAGGGGGCCCAACCTTTGCACCACCTCGGCCTGCTCCAGCGGCTCGGATGCCGTCGGCATCTCCTACGAGACCATCAGGCGCGGCGACGCCAAAGCGATGATAAGCGGCGGCAGCGAGGCCATCATCAACCCCGTGGGCGTCAGCGCCTTCAACGCCCTGAAGGCTATCTCGACCCGAAACGACGAGCCGCAACTCGCCTCCCGCCCCTTCGACGCCGAGCGCGACGGCTTTGTTATCGGCGAGGGGGCTTGCGTCCTCATCCTGGAAAGCCTGACTTATGCTAAAAAGCGGGGGGCTAAAATACTGGCCGAGATGCTGGCCTACGGGACCAGCGCCGACGCCTACCACATTACCGCCCCCCTGGAGACCGGCGAGGGCGCGGCTATAGCCGTGCAGCGGGCGCTGGACAAGGCCGGAATCAAGCCTAATGAGATTGACTACATCAATGCCCACGGCACCTCTACTCAGCTCAACGACAAGATGGAGACCAAGGCCATCAAGAGAGTGTTCGGCGATTATGCCTACAAGGTTCCGGTAAGCTCGACCAAGTCGATGACGGGACACATGGTGGGCAGCGCCGGCGCCGTCGAGGCGGCGATTTGTATTATGGCTATCCGCAACGGCATCATACCGCCGACGATAAACCTCACCCACCCCGACCCCGAGTGCGACCTGGACTACGTGCCTAACACAGCCCGCCAGGCCAAGGTCGTCACCGCCCTGTCCAATTCCTTCGGCTTCGGCGGCCATAACTCAGTTCTTATCTTCCGAGAGTACTCCGAGGCATGAATTGAATCGTTATCGCTGGAACCTGCTGCCGACGGCTCCAGACGAGCGTCTGGCGGCAAGCAGCGGTTTTCCCCCCTTGATAGCCCAACTACTCTATAATCGCGGTATCAGCCAACCCGCCCAACTGCAAGCCTTCATCAGCGGCGATAAGCGCCTGGCCGGCGACCCCTCCCAACTCCCCGACATCGAGCCGGCGATAGCCCGGATTTATCGGGCACTGCTTTCCGGGGAAACCATCGCTATCTACGGCGACTTCGACGCCGACGGCATCACCGGCACGGCCATACTCGTCCAGGGGCTAACCAGGCTGGGGGGCAAGACCGTTCCCTACATACCCCACCGCCTCACCGAGGGCTACGGGCTCAACGTAACCGCCCTGGAGAACTTGCAGAAGCAGGGCGTCAGCCTGGTTATCACCGTTGACTGCGGCATTACCGCCCTTAACGAGGTTGAGCGGGCAAATCGGCTGGGGCTGGATATAGTCATCACCGACCACCACGCCACCCCACCCGAGATGCCGCCCGCTGTGGCCACCATCAACCCCAAGCGGGCTGATTCCAGCTACGCCTTCTCCGAGCTGACCGGCGCCGGCGTCGCCCTCAAGCTGCTTCAGGCCTTGTTCCTGAACCTGGGTAAAGAGGAGCAACCGGACGAGCTGATGGACTTGGCCGCCATAGGCACGGTGGCCGATATGGCGCCCCTTTCGGGAGAGAACCGCTACCTGGTTAAAGAGGGGCTGAAGCTGATGAATACCACCCCCCGCCTCGGCATCGGGGAGATTATATCCCAGGCGGGCTTAACGCCGGGGAATTTGAGCGCCGAGAGCATCTCCTGGACTATTGCCCCCCGCCTCAATGCCGCGGGAAGATTAGCCCACGCCATGACCAGCTATAAATTACTGATGACGGAATCGCCCCAGGAGGCGCGCGACCTGGCTATCTGGCTGGAGGAGAAGAATACCGAGCGGCAGAAGCTAACCACCAAGGTCTTAGCCACAGCCAGAGAGCAGGTAGTGGCCCAGGGCATTACCCCCCTGCTGGTTGCCGCCGACAAGGACTATCCCCTCGGCATTGCCGGGCTGATTGCCGGCAGGCTGGCCGAGGAATTCTACCGCCCGGCTATCGTTGTCCGAACGGGCGAGACGGTAAGCAGCGGCAGCGGCCGCAGCATCCCCGAGTTCAACATCATAGAGGCGCTGACCCAGTGTCGCGAGCTGTTTTCTCATTTCGGTGGTCATTCCCAGGCGGCGGGCTTTACCCTGCCCACCGAGAACCTGCCCCAGCTACGGGAAAACCTCACCCGTCTGGCTACAGAGCAGCTTGCCGACGCCGACCTTCGCCCCCGGCTGGATATCGACGCGGAGGTCACCCTGCCCGACTTAAGCGGTGACACCTTTAATACCATGCAACAGCTAGCCCCCTTCGGCCGGGGCAACCCCTCCCCCACCTTCCTCAGCCACCGCGTCGAGGTAATCAACTGCCGCACCATGGGCAACGGCGCCGAGCACCTGAGGCTGAAGCTGAGGCAGGGGGGCACCGTCTGGGACGGGGTGGGCTTCCGGCTGGGCGGTTACCGGGCCGAGGTATCCCCCCGTCTCGACATCGTCTACAACCTGGAAATAGACCGCTGGGGAGGCACGGAGAGGCTCAGGCTCAACCTGGTTGACTTCGCCCCGCTTGACTAGACAGGGAAAACTTGACTATTGACAAGACGCGATGTACAATATTTGTTAGTGGTTTAAGGTTCAGGTTATCACAAACAGAGTTAAACCTAAATAGCTTCACTCAGGTATTGGATGACCGCAACTCTAGCCAACTAATAACAGGAGAGGAGGTCATTCAATGTCTTTTGAGGACAAACAACTCCAGTGCTCCGATTGTGGAGCCGAGTTTACCTTCAGCGCCGAGGAACAAGAGTTCTTCCAGTCCAAGGGCTACACCAACGAGCCCAAGCGCTGCCCCGCTTGCCGCGAAGCCAGGAAAGCACAACGCTACGGTAATGATAGCTACGGCTACAGGTCCCGGCGTCAGATGTTCCCGGCAGTATGCGCCGAGTGCGGTAAGGAAACCGAAGTGCCGTTCGAGCCCAGAGAAGGCCGACCGGTATACTGTAGCGATTGCTACGCCAAGATTAGAACGAACCGATAAGGTTAGTCTAAGCTAAAAAACATACATAGGCCGGGGAATACCTGGTCT
>CAYQPY010000014.1:0-14085 GCA_964419705.1 uncultured Dehalococcoidales bacterium | reverse complement strand
TGTGCTTGACGATAGTCACGATAGTGCCGATATTCAGGGCGGCACCTACTATTTCTACGCTACCTACGGCGGCGATGAAGTGATAGTGGCCCATGCCTCATTCACCGTAATCGGCATCACCGACCTTACCCCGACCAAGGGTCCGGTAGGCACCGAGGTTGAGATTAGTGGCGTTGGTTTTGACGGTAATGACAATATTCAGGTGCTATATGATGGCGATAAAATTGATGTCGTCAGCGGCGGTGGTGACAGGAGGTTTCTGGGCAACGGCAGCTTTACCTCGCGGGTGAAAATTCCGGAGAGCACCGCAGGCGAACACACCCTGGCGGTTGAGGATGACGGGGGGCACAGCGGCCAGGTTACGTTCACGGTGGAGCCTAATATAACCCTCAGTCCCTCCCCGGCCTCAGTGGGTGATGAGATAACGATTGCGGGCAGCGGCTTTGGCGACGATTCCGACCTTGTCGTTTACTTTGATGGCGATGTGGTTTATATAACCGGGGATTATGATACTAACGAATGTGGCAGCTTTCAGTCCAGGTTTATGGTGCCCGAGCTAGAGCCGGGGACTTATCTGATTGAAGTGGAGGATAACTTTTTTAATATCGCTGACGCCGAGCTTGAAATCGGCCCCGGTCTCGATATCAGCCCGGTGACCTCGCTGGAGGCCCCCGGCCATGTCGGCGATACGGTCGAGCTTAGCGGCAACGGCTTTCAGCCCGACCATGAGCTAACCATAACCTACGCTTCCGACCCGGTGGTCTTTACCACCACCAGTCTGGCCGACGGCTCTTTTGAATACTCGTTCACCGTTCCCCCCAGCCCCGCCGGTGAGCACACTATAAGCGTCAGTGACGAATTAAGTACCAAGGAAGCCAGCTTCTTTTTGGAGTCAACGCCTCCCGGAGCGCCGGTACCGCTGCTGCCCGAAATGGACACCAAGGCGGATTCGAAGGCTGAGTTCGAATGGACTGACGTCAGCGACGACAGTATGCCGATGACCTATGAGTTCCAGGTGGCTACCAACAACCAGTTCACCTCCGATTCTATCCTGGTTTTTAAAATCGGACTGGCCGCATCGACCTATACCCTCAGCGACGAGGAGGAGTTGGAGTCCGCCAGCGAAGAAGCCCCTTACTACTGGCGGGTGAGAGCTAAAGACGCCGCTTCCAACTCCAGTGATTGGAGCAGCGGCACCCGGTTCACCGTCGGCACGAGCTTCAGCATGCCGGGCTGGCTGATATATACCCTGATAGCCATCGGGGCGGTTCTTGTCTTCTTCGTCGGCCTGTGGTTGGGCAGACGGCCTTCTACCGAAGAAGATTATTGGTAATCCCTCCCCGGAAAAACCTTTGATTTTCCAACCCCCCTCCCCGAAAAGGAGGGGGGTAGTTTTTCGACTAAAGTTAGGAACTTAAACTGGCTTTAGGGCACTTGACAGGAGACGGTTTCCGCTTGACAATATCCCTATGGAACCAGATACGAGAGGTAATGCCCGATGAAAAGAATAACCGAAGCGCTGGCGCGCTTTGTCTTACGCCGTTCCTGGTGGCTGATGATAGCCGTTTTTCTGCTCTCCGCCGCCGCCATCCCCGGGGCTACCATGCTCAAATCCGAAACCGGCTTCGATGCCCTGGTTGCCCCCAGCTCGGATTTAGCCCAGGACAACGCGCGCTATGAAGAAAAATTCGGCGGCGACCCCGTCACTATCCTGCTCGAAGGTAGCCTCGACGATATCTTCTCAACCGATAACCTGGCCGTCCTCGCCCAGTTCGAGGAGCAGCTTTCCGCCGACGAGCGCTACCGTTCCATTATCGGCCCCCTGACCGTGCTCCGGGCTGCCATGGAGGAACTAACTCAGGCGCAGATTCAGCTTATCGGCGAACCGGCGCTGGATAACCCCCTCTTCATTGCCTCTGTTCTCTACGACGACCAGGGGCAGGTCAGCCCGGCAATGCAATCCCTTATCCCCGATGAAAACCACGCCCTGATTCTGGTCACGCCTCAGGGTAACCTGGGAGATGACCAGGCTCTGCGGGCGGCTAAGGATATCGAGGACTTCTTTATCGTCTACCCTTTGAGCGGGGTGGAGACGACGGTAATCGCCGCCACCAAGCTGGTTGACGCCATCAGCAGCAGCATGAGTAACAACATAAAGGTGCTGCTGGCGCTGGCTTTAACCGTCATGATTCTGGTCCTGATGGTGCTCTTTCGCGTGCGCTGGCGGCTGCTCTCTCTATTTATGGTCGGCGTTGGCGCCCTCTGGGCGTTCGGCATTATGGGCTACGTTTCGATTCCCCTCACCATGGCGACCATGGCTGTGCTGCCCATACTCATCGGCCTGGGCATAGACTATTCCATCCAGTTCCACAACCGCTACCAGGAAGAGCTTCTCCGCACCAAGACGGTGGGCGATGCCATCGTTAGCTCTCTGTCGCATATGTTCCCCTCGGTGGGCATTGCCCTGCTGGCGACCGTAATCGGCTTTATCACCCTCTACATCTCCGAGGTGCCCATGATACGCGACTTCGGCGTGGCGCTCACCATCGGCATCGTGTTCAGCTACCTGGTAGCTATATTCCTGCTGCACAGCATTATCTACCGCAGCGATAAGCGGACGCCCATCGCCAAGTTGAGGAAAGAATCGACGGAGGCGAGCGGCCGCATCGAGCGCATCCTGTTGCGCGTGGGCAAACTGGCTATCAGTCAGACGCTCTGGATTTTTATCCTGGCCGTTCTTTTCGCCGTTGCCGGCGGTGTGGTCGACCACTGGCTGCCCAAGAACGCCGACTACGAACAGCTTATGCCCCAGGATATAACCGAGCTCAGGGACTTGAGGGAGTTGCGCCAGATAGTTGATAGCGGCGGTGAAATCCACCTCATGATAGAAGCCGATGACGTCACCAGCCCCGAAGTGCTGGGCTGGCTCGCAGATTATGAAGACGAGGCTTTAGCCCGCCACTCCGAGCTTATTGCCGTCAACAGCCCGGCGACGCTGGTAACTGAAGCGACGGGCGGAGCCATTCCCCCCCGGGAACAGATTGAAGTCATACTGGCCGCCACCCCGCCCCTCTACCTCGACCAGGTCCTCTCCGCCGACCGCACCACGGCCAGCGCCTCGTTCACTATCGAAGACATAACCCTGGAGAAAATCCACGACCTGCTGCAGGTGATGAAGGCGGAAGCCGAGCCGCCCTCCGGCGTGGTAGTTTCGTCCGTGGGCAGCCTGGCCCTCGGCGCCAGCACCATTGACGCCGTGGTCGGCAAGAGGTTCACCATGAATCTCATCTGCCTCGGCGCCGTCTTTGTCGTCCTCTTAGTGGTCTACCGTCGCCTGAGCCGGGCGTTATTCACCATTATACCCGTCGGCGCCGTCATCGCCTGGTCTTCGCTGGATATGTACCTCATCGGTATCCCCCTCAACCCCCTCACCGCCGTTCTGGGCGTCATTATTATCGGCATCTGCACCGAGTTCATGGTGCTGCTCATGGGGCGCTATGAAGAAGAGAAACAGCAGGGGCTTTCGCCCCAGGAGGCTATGGTTAAGGCCATATCCAAGATCGGGCGGGCCATCGTCATCACCGCCGTGACCACGCTGGGCGGCTTCGGTGTTCTCATCGTCTCCAACTTCGTCATGATTCGCGACTTCGGTATCGCCACCGTGGTCGGCGTCTTGCTCTGCTTGGTGATAACGATTGCGGTCATGCCCGGGGTCATTGTCTGGTTCGATAACTGGCGGGCTAAAAAGCGGCCCAAGAAGCGGCTAAAAAGGGCTTAATATCTTATAGATATATATAAGGCAGGCGCAGGCCCCCGCCCCGCCGATTGGCGAGCGGGAAAGCCTGCGCCGCTCTTTTCTAAATCGCTCGAACCGATTTAAGCCAGATGATTACTCTTCAATCAGGCCGTTGTCCACCAGGTATTCGTAGGCAACCTCTTCCGGCTCCATCTTATCGATGTCCACCTTGGCGTTAAGCGCCTGCCATATCGTCTGTCCCTGGGCGACTAAAGCGGTCGTAGCCGCCATGCCGCCGCCGGGGAAGGTGGCTGTCAGCTCGTTGAGTATGTCCTCAATCTCGGGATACTCGTCGAGGATAGCCTGGCTGACATAAGGCACCAGGTCGTAGGGCGGGTAGAAGGACAGGTCGTCGCCGTAGACGTGCCAGCCGTGCTTGGCGATGGTGGGGTCGGTGCCGAAGACCATGGCGATTTCGCAGTCATGGCTTTCCAGACCCAGCAGCGAAGCTCCGGCTGAGCCGGTCAGCAGAGCCGACTCGGCGATTTCAAAGCTGTAGAACTCCTCCAGGGCCGGCAGGCCGTCGGGGCGCGTGGAGTATTCGAAGTCGATAAAGGTGTCGATTTCCCCGTTGTTGGTGTTGTACCAGGCAGCGAGGTCGGACATGGTATTCAGGTTGTTGGTCTCGGCATAGTCGGCCCAGGAAGCCAGGGCGTAGGTGTTGTTGTTCCAGATGGGGTCCAGCCAGACGAAGCCGTTCTCGGCATCCTCGGTCTTGACCAGGTCGTAAAGCGCGTTGTTATCGACCCCGGGCTCATAGACGTGTCCCAGGTGTACCATCCAGGCCGTGCCCGTATATTCGGCGCAGATATCGATGTCGCCCGCTTCCATGCCGCCGCGGAGTATGTCGGTGGCGATGTCACCGACCAGGTCGACGGTGAAGCCGCGGTCTTCCAGTAACTGCTTTATCATCTCACCGACAATATACTGCTCGGTGAAGTTCTTGTTGCCCACGGTTACCTCTTTAACCTTGTCTGTACACCCCCCGCCGACAGCCATCATAGACAGCAGTAAGACTACTGCCAGGCTAATCGCAAACAGTTTACGCATTTTGTTTCCTCCTTAAAGAATCCGTTGTGTTGGCTTTCGCCTCTTCAAAAACTCGCCGTACTTCATGTCATTATCTCTCACCTCCTGTTACAACGTTGCTGCCGCGACCTTAAGGCCGCGCGAAGTCATCAAATTCTCGATACGTGACAGGATGAAGCCCAGTATGATGGCCAGAGCGGCGGTGGGGGCGGCTCCCTGCAATATGAGTAATACCTGCTGGGAGTATACTCCCCGGAGCGTGATTAACCCCAGGCCTCCCCCGCCCACCAGCACCGCCAGCTCGGCGGTGCCCACGGTAATAACGGTGGAGATTCTGATTCCGGCCATAATCACGGGCAGGGCCAGGGGCAGCTCTATCTTGCGCGCGATTTGCCCCCGGGTCATGCCCATCCCCCGCGCCGCCTCCACAATCGACGGGTCGATGTTGAGTATGCCGGTATAGGAATTGCGCAGGATGGGCAACAGCCCGTAGATGACCAGGGCCACGACGGCCGAATTGAAGCCCCAGCCGATAATGGGTGCCATAATGGCAATCACCGCCAGGCTGGGCACGCTTTGCCCCACGCTGGCGCCGCCGATTACGGGGTGGGAAGACCACCTGAAACCGCGGCGGGTGACCAGTATACCCAGGGGCACGCCGATGGCGATGGCGATAGCCTCGGAGATGACCACCATCTCCAGGTGGACCTGGGTGCAATGGAACAGGGTGCCCCAGGTTGCGGGAGCATAGACGTCTACCTTGACCCATTCCAGGCTGGTAATCCAGATGGTGATGCCCACACAGAGGGTTAAGAGGCTGATAAGGACAATGTAACGCCTCACTCAGGCCTCCTCCGGGAGATTTCCTCCAGCGCCGTCTTTATGGCGGCGTCACTGCCGACGAAGTCCCTGACGAACTGGTTGCGCGGCTGGTGAATCAGGTTTTCCGGGGTGTCGTACTGAACCAGCTTGCCCTCGTTCATCAGGGCTACCCGGTCGGCTATCTTGACCGCCTCGAAGATATCGTGGGTGACAAAGATAATCGTTTTCTTTATCGCCCGCTGTATCTTTAAAAACTCGTCCTGCAACCCCGTCCGGGTGATGGGGTCGATGGCGCCGAAAGGCTCGTCCATGAGCAGCACCGGCGGGTCGGCGCCCAGCGCCCGCGCCACGCCCACCCGCTGGCTCTGGCCTCCCGAAAGCTCGTTGGGGTATTTGTTGAGGAACTCGGCGGGGTCCATCTCCACCAGCTTCAGCAGCTCCTCGGCGCGCTTTTTGCGCCTGGCCTTGGGCCAACCCTGCAACGTTGGCACTGTCTCTATGTTCTGCCCCACCGTCATGTGGGGGAAAAGCCCGATATCCTGGATGGCGTAGCCCATGCCACGTCGCAGCTTGTTGGGGTTAATCTTGGTGTTATCCACCCCGTCGATATATATCTTGCCGCTGGTAAGGGGGATAAGGCGGTTTATCAGCTTCATGGTGGTGGTCTTGCCGCAGCCCGAGGTGCCCAGCAGCACGCAAAACTCGCCGTCCTTCACATCAAAGCTTATGTTCTTTACCGCCTCCGTCCCGTCGGGATAGACCTTGGACACGTTCTCCAGCTTTATCATCGGCTCACCTCGACCTTAATCCCCTGGGGACGACCCACCGCTCCACCCGGCTCATCAGGAAATCGACCAGCAGGGCCAGGATGGAAACGGATACCCCTCCCAGGATGATTAAGTCCGTGCGCAGGTTTCGTAGTCCCCGGAAAATGGGCGACCCCAGTCCCCCCGCCCCGATTAAGGCGGCGATGGCGGCGATGCCGATAGTGAGCACGATGGCGTTCCTTAATCCCGCCATAATCACCGGCACCGCCAGGGGTAGTTTAATCTTAAACAGCAATTGCCTCTCCGTCATGCCCATGCCCTTGCCCGCCTCAATCATGGCCGGGTCGACGCTGCGGATGGCGGTGTAGGTATTGCGCAGTATGGGTAACTGCGCGTAAATAACCAGAGCGATGACGGCGGGTAGGACGCCGAAGGTCTTTAGCCCGAGAGTGCCCAGCAGCAGCATGAGCAGCCCGAAGAGAGCCAAGCTGGGAATGGTCATCATTATCTCCGCCAGGTAAAGGACACTGTCGGCCAGGTGCTCCCGGCCCTTGCCGCTGATGTATATGCCGATGGCTATGCCCAGCACGATAGCGATGCTGACGGCAATAAAGGTTATCATGAGGTGCTCCAGGGTCCACCCCCCCACCTTTTCCGGGTAGGTGACCAGATACTGCCAGGCCCCGACTATTCCTGTAATTATACGTTCCCAAGCTTCCGCCATTACCTTGCTTACTCCTTAAAGTAGTTTGGGGAAGGGCGCTCAGATATACTGGAAATCAGCAGTAGTAGAACTCTGCAATGCTGCCGATAGGGGCAACGAAGATTGTCTGAGCTTTTGATTGAATCTAAGCGGCTTTTGCGGTGAGAACGGGGTAGTGTCGGCGAGTCCGGCCGATGGGCCGTACGCCTGAGTGGTCGGTTGGTGTTGCGGGGTGGTTTCTGTTTTGAGGCTGCAGCCAACCCTGGCTGCATATTCGGTGCGGCTTTTTCGGTTCTTAGAACCCCGGTGTCGAAGGCTTATGAGCGTGGTCTCCAAGGCAAGATTAGCGCCTCCTTGGACGCCAGCTGTTTCAGCCATAAAAACTCCCTAAGCTAGATTACTCCTTCTCAAAGCAGCAAAACATGCGGCAAGCGACAAAGTGGATTATGTCTCACATCATAACCCCTAAGCCAGATAGTGTCAACCGCCCCACTTGACCCCTTTACTTTTTCGGCTATCTGCCTATAATGTAAGTTAAGACATCCACCGTGTTCGGCAATATAACGGAGGTGCTAGATGAAACACAGCAGGTTCTTTCGGATTCTGGCGGCGGCGGTGGTACTGGCTTTGCTTATGCTGGCCGTACCGCTAACGCCGGTACTGGGGGCAGCGGCGATGACGCTCTCAGCCAGTACGGGTGTTCCGGGGACAGCTATAACCGTGACTAGCGGTACGAGTTTCACGCTGAGTCAAACTGGGGGATATGTCTGGTTCGATATCAATGGTAATGTTGTGAGGGATTCGGGCGAGCCCTACTTGGCGGCAACGACCGATAGCGGTGGCGTTCTTTCTGCCCCGGGTAGCCTTACCGTGCCCGCAGTGACACGGGGCACCTACTACGTGCGAGCGGAGGTACCTTATACCGCGACTCCCGATGCCGATGCCTTGGCGTCCTTTACCATAACGCCCGGGATTAGCCTCAGCACCAGCTCGGGCAATGCCGGCGATACGGTCACCATTGACGGCGACGGCTTCGAAGCTAGCGATACCGTAACCATCTGGTACGATTCCATCAACGTCGGCACTAAAACCACCAATACCTACGGCTCCTTTGACGATTTCAGCTTCACCGTGCCCGATAGCACCAAGGGCAGCCATAACGTGAGGGGCAAGGATGACGTGGGCTATTCCAACACCGTCACCTTCACCGTCTCGCCCGAGATAACCCTCAGCCCCACTCTGGGGGCTGTCGGCGCTGAGATTATCGTCACCGGCACCGGCTTTGACAACTACTCCGATATAACCATCTACTTCGACTCAATCGTGCAGACGATATCCGGCGGCGATGATGATACCGATTCCAAAGGCAGCTTTGAGTGCACCTTTTATATCCCCGAGGCTTCCCGGGGCAACCACACCGTGAAAGCCCAGGACCAGATCCCTAATTACGACACGGCCACCTTCACTGTCTCCGCCAGTATAACCATCGACCCCACCAGCGGGCCATCGGGCACCACGGTCACCGTTACCGGCACCGGCTTCAGGGCGAGCTACGATTTAACCGTCTCCTATAATGATGTTGACATAACCGATAGTATCACCGGCGACGAAGATACCGATTCCGAAGGCAGCTTTGAATTCACTTTCGTTGTTCCCGCCGGTGACGCCGGCACCTATGAGGTAGAGGTGAGCGACGGCACCAACACGGTTGCGGAGGACTTCGAGTCCACCACCTCGGCCACCATCAGCCAGACGACGACCTCCACCGCTCCCGGTAACGTCGGCATGTCGCTGACCATAACCGGCGTCGGTTTTTTGCCCGAAGACACCGTTACCGTCACCTATTCCCCCGGAGACGAAGTCCTGACCACCGCCGCCACCAATGCCGACGGTAATTTCACCGCCACCTTCACCATCCCCGCCAGCCTGTTTGGGGAGCATACCATAACCGTGACCGACGGCACTGTCAGCAAGACCTTCGACTTCTTCATGGAATCGACTCCTCCCCCCGTCCCGGGCCTAATCTCGCCAATCGCCGGGGAAAAGGCGGAGTCGGAAGCGGTCTTCGACTGGGCAACAGTCACCGATGTTGCGCCGGCCAGTCCTCCGGTGAGCTATGAGCTCCAGGTATCCACCAGCGAAAACTTTAGCCTGGCCTCCCTCCTCGTCGACAAGAGCGGCCTGGACACCTCGACCTACACCCTGCCGCCACTGGATAAGCTGGAATCGGCGGGCGAGGACGCGCCCTACTACTGGAGGGTGAGGGCGGTGGATGCCGCCTCCAACGAAAGTAACTGGTCTGACGCTGAAACTTTCACTGTCGGCTACTCCTTCGAGTTCACGGGCTGGGTGGTTTACACCGCCATGGCGTTGATTGCGGTCGCCTTCTTCTTATTCGGCTTGTGGGTAGGGCGGAGAACCGGTGGTGGCGGGGATTTCTACTAATCAGTCGGCTGACCTTAGACTAGAAAAGAGAGGGGCCGCAAGGCCCCTCTTGTGGTTTTTGCTCTTCCTTATCTCCCCACCCCATAAAAATACTCTCTCTTACGAGAATGCTTGCACTAATTTGCTAAGTGCTTCCTTTTAGCATATACTATAGATAGTGGTTTAAGTTTAGGTTATTACAAGCTTCTTTGAATCCCCAGAGATTTATTTTCGTATTGGATGACCAGAGCTCTAACTAATATTCAGAAGAGAGGAGGTCATCCAATGAGTTTTGAAGACAAGACAATCCAATGTTCCGACTGTGGGACTCCCTTCACTTTCAGCTCTGGCGAGCAGGAGTTCTTCCAATCCAAGGGCTTTACCAATGAGCCCAAGCGTTGTCCCTCATGCCGCCGAGCAAACAAAGCACAGCGTTCTGGCGGTAACAACTACAGTTACAGTTCCAGGTAGTGAATGTTTTGCGCCTCCTACGCCCGGTGTAGGAAAAGCACGTTCGACAAGAGTTCACATCTTTCGGAGAAATGTATAGCAGGAGGAGAATTCAAAGTGAGCAATCTAATGAAACTCCGTAATCTATATAGCCTGTTAGTAATAGGCGTTTCACTACTAATTGTTGGTCTTGCTCTCGTAGTTATAATGTAAGACCATTCAATATTGAAAGAGTGTCAATTCCCCTTGCACAATAAAAAGAGAGGGGCCGAAAGGCCCCTCTTTGGTTTTTCTCCTATTATTCCCTTGAAGGTGCTATCCTTTAGAAGATATTTGCCAAATGGCGGATTGGGGACTAAGGGGTAGTGCCCTCAGTATTTAACTCAGTTACGCCATCTGGTGTTATGCGCCATATCCAATATGGCTTGCTGCACCTGCTTGCCAAACTTGTTGTTATTTCCATAATCATATTAAGCATATCAAGAGGTTTATAGCCCCCAATAGTAGATAAGACCCTATGAGCAGTATAAGCGTGAACTTTCCCAGCCCCCATAGCGTGAAAGCCAGCGTCTATATACGAAGTTGCCTTTCCCCTCTCATTCAGTTCTACAATATTAGCTTTATCCAGCCAACCAACAAGTAGGCATGCAATCATATCGCTTTTGGCAGGGGTTACCCCAGATGATTTCACTAATTGTATTTGCCTGCCGTTAAGCTCTGAGAACTCCTTGATGGCTTGCTGGGCAAAGGGTATCCATTCATTGGGTCTTTTGTCTGATTGTAGCCACTGAGAAAACCCCTCGTTGTCTATGACATTATTGCCAATGTAACCCCATGCTAAAGGTTTGGAGTGGTGTCTTCGTAGTTTCTGCAAGGTGAGTCGCAATGCCCCTTCTTCGCTGACTTCGCCATCGCCAGCTAGCAGAATGGACGTATCGCTTTCTTTGAGAGCTACAATTACAGTCATAATACCTCTCAAATCATAAGAAAATCCATTAACATCATAACACACTTGGTCAATCTCCCCCTTTCTTACTTATTGTCAAGGGATACTTACCTTTATTATTCCCTCATCCCCTCACCTCCCTCCCTCACCCCCTTATATTCCCTTTCGCCTCTCTCGGCTCATACCTCTCCGCCGCTTCCACCAGCAAAGCCAGGCTCATCAGGAAGTCATCGTGCCCCTCAGACGGGCTGACATAGAAATTAATGGTCTGGGAGGGGCGGTAGTGGCACTTTGCCCTGTCCATCTCCCTCCAGAACTGCCTAGACTCGTCTGAGCCGTCCCTGGCGTAAAGCTTGAGCCGCCCCGAGTTGATTGCCGCCAGTAGCTTAAAGCCGAGCTCGGACTTGGACCTCTGGGTGAAGGTGAAGGGGATAACCCTGGAGCCGAGGGCTTTTCTCAGGAAAGAGCTTACCGGCTGGCCCAGGCCGGTGGCGTCGACGACGATGCGGCGGCACTTCCAGAGGTTTTTGAGGATATCGACCAGGCGGGGGTAGATCTCGGCGTGGTTGGTGCCCGTCCAGCGGTAGTGCTCAACGATTTTGATGCGGGGCTGCTTCTGGATGTCGTCGCACACCGAGAAGTCCAGCTCGCCGATGGTGACCACGGTGGAGTCGCGCGGGGGGTGGGAGTGGGCGAAATCGTTGCCCTCGGCTTCGCCGGCCAGGTCAATGCCGGCAATATATAGCTTGCCCCGTTGGGCGCGGCGTCTTCTATCGTGCTCGCCCTTTAGCTGCGCCAATTGCTGGCGGCTGAAAAAGCCCCCGCCCCCCTGTAGGGGCAAGAGGCGGTACTGGGTCAAAAAGAGGGGGTGGTTTTCGCCCAATCGCTCCCTCTCCGCTTCGACATAGGCGCGGTAGTCGGGGTTATAGCCGGCTATCTCCTGCCAGTCGTATCTAAAGTGCCGCCTGATGCCGTCCTGCCTCTCCAGCTCCAGGTTGCTCTGCTTGACCTCCTCCAGCAGCGTGGCGTCGTCCCAGGTGGTGCCGTAGTGGACGGTGGTGACGTTGGTCGTCGCCCCCATCGGCTTGAACTCCTTGCTGTACTTCTCCTTGCTCACGTCCTGCGCCTCGTCAATCTCCAGCAGGATATGGGCGGTGTTGCCCACCACGTTGGCCGACTCGTCGGCGGAAAGAAAGATGGCGCGGGCGTTGCCCAGATGGATGATATAGCCCAGTTCCGGCGTCCAGATGCCGCTGAATCCCGCGTCGTTGAGCCGGTCCCGGAGCCGCATCATGGAGATGACCGTCTGCGGCTTAAAAGTAGGGGAGCACTTGACCAGGTTACGGGTCTGGGTCATGTAGAATGTCAAAAGCAGCAGCTCGAGCTGCGCCGAAAGCTCGTTCTTGCCCCCCTGGCGCGCCATCTCCACCGAAAAGGTAAGCCCCTTTTTGCCGAAGACGCTATCCAGGATAGCCGAAGCCACCTCTTGCTGGTAGGGGCGGAGCTTATTGATGCTGTTCATGGTCATAGTTCAGTATTTCTCCCCCACCCCCGATTTTATCTATTCCCGCCCGCCGCCCTTTAAGGTAAAGAGGGGGCAAAGCCCCCTCTTAAACACCCCCCAAAATAAGGAGTTTATAGAGGTCTAACCTCTATAGGGTGGGCATTGGGTGGGGCATTAAAACGTACGCTAACAAGGTGGGGTCGGGAGCTTCTATCCCGAAAAATCTCATCCCCTCTTACTTACTAACAATCTGCCCGATGCCGAGCCCCAGCGGGATGGCGATATCCCTGAGGACATTCTCGATTGCCTCCTTCAGCCCCTGCTTCTGCTCCTTACTGATTTTGTACTTCGTCTTGACCAGGTTAGCTAGGATGGTGGTAGCTTCCTTGAGCTGCTTGATGTTCTCCGGGTCGTTGGCCAGGAGGGACTTTATCTTGACACGCAGCAGGGCAATCTCGTCGTCAACGCCTTCGACGCCCGCCGCCAACTCGAAGTCCAATTGCTCGGCTTCATCCAGCACCTTGGCGTAGAAACCGGGCTTTTTACGCTTTGGCGCGCTTCTTTTTGGCTTTGGTTTTTCGGCCATACGCTCTGTCTCCATCTTTAAGTACCCTGGCGCTGGCCAGCACGATGGTATGGGCGGCCAGGTCCCACCGCTGAATCTCCACGGCTAATCTCAGCAGCCTCATAGCCCCTCCTTTACATAACCAGAAACGAATCCCCCTGCGCTTAACCCCTGACAGAATGGTAGCACATATGTTCTAATATAACCATAAGCTATTGTCACGTATTGCTATCGGGGCTTTCGGCGTTATAGAATAGGCTGTCAAATGAGTGTCGCTAAACAGCTTTATCGGCTCCAGGAGGTTGACCTGGAGATTGAGTCCGGCGAGCGGGCGCTGGAGCAGGTTACCAGCCAGCTCGGGGAAAGCCAGGCGGTCATTAAAACCCAGAAACAGCTTGAGCTGGAGCAAAAGCGCCTGGAAGAGTTGAGCCGCCAGCAGCAATCGGCGGAGTGGGAAATAGACGACGTCGCCACCAAGCTGGCGGCGGCCGAAGAGCAGCTCTTCAGCGGGCGGGTAAAGATTCCCAAAGAGCTGACCAACCTCCAGCACGAGGTCGAGGCGTTCAAAACCCGCCGCAACCAGCTCGAAGAGCAAGCCTTGGAGATAATAGACCGGGTGGAGCGATCCGAAGCCAGTGTGGCTAAGATAAACAGCGAGCTGGAGAAGCTCACCGCCGACTGGCAGCGCCAGCAAAAGCAGCTCGGCGACGAAATGGAAAGGCTCAAAGCCACCCTCGTCGACCTCAAGGCCAAGCGCCAGCGGCTGGCGGGCGAGATTGACTCGACCGCCTTCGAGTTCTACCAGACCTTGAGAAAAGGCAAGGGGATAGCAGTAGCCAGGGTGGAGCAGGGCATCTGCCGCGGCTGCCGGATATCGCTGCCCACCACCGACCTGCAGCAGGCGAGAAGCGGCAAGATGGTGCAATGCAGCAGCTGCGGGCGCATCCTGTTCCTGCCCTGAAACGCAAATGAATCCAAAAAGACTCGTAATCTATAGCGACGGCGCCTCGCGGGGCAATCCGGGGCAGTCGTCTATCGGTGTCGTTATTCGGGACGGGCGGGGTGGAGTTATCAGCCGC
>CAYQPY010000013.1:10810-14481 GCA_964419705.1 uncultured Dehalococcoidales bacterium | reverse complement strand
CTATCTTATCGCCCAGTTTCTGGCGCTTAATTTCCTGCTTAAAGGCGTCGGTTACCCCTTCACTACCGAAGGAGTGGCAGCCGGTGCCGCCGCAAACCGTTATGCAGGGCTTTTGGGCGTCTCTGCTTTTGATGATAGATGCCCTCAGCGCCTCCAGCTCCTGCGGCGAACTCAGCCGATTATTTCTTTGTTTGGCCATTTAATCGTAACTCTCCAGCAAAGTTTTCACCTTATCGGTCTTCATCTGCCCCGAATATTTTCCGTCGATGACCACTATCGGCCCCAGGGCACAGGCGCCGACGCAGTTGACCGTCTCCAGAGTGAATCTAGAGTCTTCGGTCGTTTCGCCAGGTTTTATGTCAAGCTGCCGCCCTACTTCATCGAGGACTCTGCCGGCTCCCCTGACGTGGCAAGCGGTGCCCAGGCAGACGTTGATTATGTGGCGTCCCCTCGGTTTGAGGCTGAAGGCCTTGAAGAAGGTGGCCACGCTATAGACCTGGGTCATCGGTATATCCAGCCCCTGGCTAATCTCGGTCAGGGACTCCTTGGGCAGGTAGTTATACTCCGCCTGGACATCCTGCAGGATAGCCACCAGCATGCCCGGGTCGCGCTCATAGTTGTCCAGTATTGAGTCTAGTTTTTGCTTAGTCGGCTTATTTGCTGTCGTCAATCGCCTTCTCCTTAAGCTCGGTGTAATCAGCGGTCACCCGCTTTTGTATCTTCTCTAATATGTCCGCAGAGAGGTGGCGAAACCTCCCCTGCAGCTTCATGTAGTCGGTGACGGGCCTCAGTTCGGGGAAATCAAAGTTCAGCTTGTATTTGCCGTTTTCCACTTCGTACAGGGGAAATACACCCGTCTCCACCGCCAGACGCCCTATCCTGACCGACAGGTCGGTGGGACACCTCCAGCCGGTGGGACAGACCGAAAGTATGTGAACATAGGCGGGGCCGGGGGTTTTTGCCCCCTTCTCCACCTTCTCAATCAGGTCAAAGGGGTAGCTGGGACAGGCAGTAGCCACATAGGGGATATTGTGGGCGGCGGCAATCGCCGGCATATTCTTCTTCCAACTCATCTGCCCGATGCTCTGCTTGCCCACGGGGGAGGTGGTGGTAGCCGCGCCGTAGGGGGTGGCGGAGGAGCGCTGGATACCGGTGTTCATATAGGCTTCGTTATCGAAGCAGAGATAGAGGAAGTTATGCCCCCTCTCCATGGCGCCCGAAAGCGCCTGGAGACCGATATCGCTGGTTCCGCCGTCGCCAGCCATAGCCACCACGGTGATATCCTGCTGGGCGATGCGGCCCTTCTTCATCAGCATTTTTAGTCCCGATTCGATGCCCGAAGCCACAGCGGCGGAGTTCTCGAAGAGGGTGTGAATCCAGGGCACCTTCCAGGAGGTGGTAGGCAGTGGGGAGGAGACTATTTCCATACAGCCGGTGGCACTGGTGATAATGACGTTCTGCCCCAGCGCCTTACAGGCGAGCCTGACCGCCAGCGCTTCGCCGCAGCCGATACAGGCACGGTGGCCGGGGGCAAAGGTATCCTTTTTCGTTACCAGTCGGGGAACATATACGCCGTAATTCTGCATCACTCCCTCACCCCGAATATCTCAAACTCGTTCTCGCTTCCCTTTTGCGAGATTTCAATACCCTTATTTATTATCGTCTCGAAGCCGGCAGGGGTAATGTCCCTGCCCCCCAACCCCGCCACGAAGCTGACGACCTTCGGTTTCTTAGCCTCGCCGTAGAGAGCCGACCTCACCTCGGAGCAGACGGGCCCGCCGGGCCCACCGAAGGAGAGTGCCCTGTCGACAACGATGAGGGTTTCGGCATCTTTGACCGCCTGGCGGAACTCCTCGAAGGGGAAGGGGCGCCAGAGGCGAAACCTTACCAGCCCCACCTTCCTGCCCTCGCCCCTGAGCTTATCGATGACCGTCATCGCCGTCTCGCTGAAGCTGCCCATAGTCAATAGCAGCACATCGGCGTCCTCGGTCTTATAGCTTTCCACAGGTGAGTAATGGCGCCCGAAAGCCTGGCCGAACTCCTGCCAGGTTTTAAGTATTACCTCCTTAGAGGCCCTCAGGTTGGCCTCCTGCGCCCACTTCGCCTCGGGGTAGGTGATGGGTGGGGCGAAGTCCCCCATGGTCACCGGTTTATCGGGGTGGAGGGGCAGGGGGTATTTATTGGGCGGCAGGAACTTATCGACGGCGCTTTGTTCGGGGAAGACTATCGGCTCGATGACGTGGGAGAGGTGGAAGCCGTCGAGGTGAAGCATCACGGGCAGCAGGACCTTTTTATCTTCGGCGATACGGAAGGAGCAGAGAACATTGTCCACTACCTCCTGCCCGTTCTCGGCAAATATCTGAATCCAACCGGTGTCGCGCACAGCCATAACGTCGGAGTGGTCGCCCCAGACGCTCAAGGGAGACGACAGCGCCCGATTAGCCACCGTCATTACCACAGGCAGGCGCATAGATGAGGCGACATAGAGCACCTCGTGCATAAGCTCCAGTCCCTGCCCGGCGGTAGCGGTAAAGGTTCGAGCGCCGACCGCCGCTGAACCGAGGCAGGCGCTCATCGCCGAGTGCTCCGATTCGACGGGAATATAGGCGGCATCCAGCTCGCCGTCGGCTACCAGCTCGGCCAGGTGCTCTACAATGTGGGTCTGGGGGGTGATGGGGTAGGCGGCGACGACGTCGGCATTAGCCAGCTTAACCGCCTCGCCGACGGCTACCGATACCTCCATGCCCACTTTCTTGGCCATTATTCTTCCTCCTCAACCATGGTTATTACTTTGGTAGGGCATTCACGGGCACAGATGCCGCACCCCTTGCAGTAGAAGACATTGGCCTCGAAATAGCCGTCTTCATTCTGCTCGATACAGCCCTCGGGGCAGTAAATCTGGCAAAGCCCGCACTTAATACACTTGGCGAAGTCGTAGGTTGTCCGCTGCGAGCGCCAGTCGCCCGTCTTATACTGAGCCGCGTTTCCCGGCTCGGTGACGATGGCGCCGATTTCCAGGTCTTTCCAGGTTAATTCGCCCTCTGACTTAGCCAATTACCCTACTCCTTTAGCTCGGTTTCCTCGTAAGCCCGTTTCATGGCGTTGATGTTTCTTTCCGCCAGGCGGCCGAAGCGATGGTTTAACGGCTCGACCAGTGATTCCAGTTTCACGACGTCGGTAGCTTTGAGCAGCGCGCCGACCATGGTGGTATTGGTAATGGGCACGCCCAGCGTTTCCCGGGCGATGCCGGTGGCATCAATCCTGGCCAGTTTACCCTTGGTCTTGAGTTTCTTCTCGATTTCGGCAAACGGCTTCTTGGTGTTGATGATTACTATGCCGCCTTCTTTGAGTCCCGCGGCGACATTGACGATGGTGAGCAGTCCGGGGTCGAGCACCACTACCACGTCGGGCTCGGTTATCTCGGCCCTTATTCGTATCGGCTCCTTGTTGTCTATCCTGACGAAAGCCAGCACCGGCGCCCCCCTACGCTCCGGACCGAAGCTGGGGAATGCCTGGGCGAATTTGCCCTCGTTTATTGCCGCCTTCGCCACCAGTTCGGCGGAGGTAACCGCCCCCTGCCCTCCACGGCCATGCCATCTGATTTCAATGAGTTGGTTTTTTGCGGTCAATTTGTAGTCTCCATATATACAAAGCGCCCCTGGAGCGACTCG
>CAYQPY010000013.1:0-10800 GCA_964419705.1 uncultured Dehalococcoidales bacterium | reverse complement strand
TGTGTTGTATCTATCATCTAGCTCCCTATTATCATAATACAAAAAGCGCCCCTGGAGCGACTCGAACGCTCGCACCCAGCTCCGGGGGCTGGTGCTCTATCCAACTGAGCTACAGGGGCGAGTACGGTTATATATGATAACCTATATCTCAGGGATGATGCAAATTTTTTAAGCTACTCCGGGCGTGGCTTTCACCACCAGCACCGGTATCGGGCTGTCCAGTATGACCTTCTGGGCGGTACTGCCGAAGACCCATTTCGTCATGCCCGAGTGGCCGTGGCTGGATATAGCAATCAGGCTGGCTCTCGTTTTCTTGGCGTAGTTAAGTATTTCCTTGGCGACTTCGCCCGTCCTGATTTCAACCTTCAGCTCGCCCTTGCCCCTCTGCAGCCGTTTATAGACCTTGTCCAGGTAATCCTTAGCCTCCGCCTTGAAGGTTTCTATCTCCGGTTCGGGGTAAAGAATGTGGTCGAGGCCGCCAATAGTGCGGAGATGCCTCCCCGACGGCACTACCTCCAGCAGGGTGACCTCCGCCTCTAGCCGGGTTTTAAGCTCCTTTACCCGGGTGATGGCGGCTTCACCGGCTTCAGAGCCGTCCAGGGGCAGTAGAATACGGCTTATCAGGTGCTTTTCCCTGGTCTGGCGCCGCTTGGTCTCCTTGATAAGCAGCAGCGGTACGCCGATGGCGTCAATCACCTTGCTGGCCATGCCCCCCGTCGCCCAGGGTATTATGCCCGAGCTTCCGTGAGAAGCCATAACGATAAGCCTGATATCGTTTTTCTCGGTGTATTTGACAATCTCCTTGGCGGGCTTACCCGATATGACCACAGGGCTGACCCTTTTAACCAGCTTCTTCCTCTGCCCGGCCAGTTTTTCCAGGTAGAGCTCGTGCATATGGAGGTGCTCATCATCAGCAGGCTCACTGACGTAGAGCAGAACAAGCTCGGAATTGAAGGTATCGGCCAGCTCCTGAGCATAAGGGAGAGCCAGCTCAGCCAGGTCGGAGCCGTCCAGCGGAACCAGAATCTTCTTCCACATTTTCCACCTCCTCTAGGCGTATCTTAGCACTAAATATAACCAGCACAGGCCGACCACCATAATCATGGCCGGGATGGCGTATTTGCAGAATTTGCCCCAGCTGATAGGATAGCCCTCTTTTTCGGCGATGGCGGTGCCGACGACGTTAGCCGAAGCGCCGATAGGGGTGGCGTTGCCGCCGATATCGGTGCCCAGCGCCAGCGTCCAGGCCAGGGTGGGCAGCTTCAAGCCCGCCGTCTTGGAGAGATTGACGATTACGGGAACCATGGTGGCGGCAAAGGGGATGTTATCCACTATAGCCGAGGCGAAGGCGGATATCCACAGGATTAAGGGTATCACCAGCATTATGCTCCCCCCGGAGACATTGCCGATGTAGTCAGCCAGCATCACCAGCACGCCCGTTTCCTCCAGGCCGCCGACGCATACAAACAACCCGATAAAGAAGAGCAGCGTGCGCCAGTCTACACGGCTGAAAATGTGCAGGGCTTTCCGGGTCGACACCAGCAGCGTAACCGCGGCGGCAATAACGCCGATTAAGGCCATGGATATGCCGGTTTCAGCATGGGTCACTATCAGCACTATTACCCCGACAAAGATGGCGGCGTTGATGCGGAAGAGGCGGGGGTTGATGATAGCTTCGCTGGGCTGGGGATACTGGTTGGTGGGAGTATCCGACTTTTCCTGGGAGCTTTTGAGCGTCTTGCGGAAGACGAAGTAGAAGAAGGCCAGGGTAAGCGCCATCCCTATCCAGGCAATGGGGCCGGTATTAGTGAAAAAGTCGGTGAAGTTATAGCCGAGAGCCGTGCCGATAATGATATTAGGAGGGTCACCGGACATGGTGGCGGCGCCGCCGGTGTTGGCGGCAAAGATTTCGGCGATTATCACCGGCACCGGGTCGAATTTGAGCAGGCGCGCCAGCTCGATGGTGACCATAGCCAGGAAGAGGAGCACGGTGATGCTGTCGATGAACATGGCCAGGAAGCCGGAGAGGAGCATAAAGACGACTAGTATGGGGACGACCTTGTAGTTGACCAGCTTAGCCAGCAGCAGGCATATCCAGCGGAAGAAGCCCACCTCCCCCAGCCCCTCCACCATAACCATCATGCCACCGATAAAGATAATGGTCTGCCAGTTGATGCCGTAAGACTCGATATGCTCCTGGCCCGGCACCCAGAAGTTGAATTGCCCCAGCTGCTCCAGGTTCATAACATGAACCACCGAGTCGGGGCTTTGCATGGTAATAAGGAAGACGACGACCAGGGTAAGCCCGGCGCCGACCAGGGCGGGGATAAAGCGATGCACCTTGCCGATAATAATGGCCAGGAACATCAAGATGAAAATAGCGATGGCTAAGATTTGGCTTAATGCAAACATCTATTCAAGCTTCGCGAAAACTAAAAAACTAGATGAATATTATAGCCGAACGGTGAACGGTTCGTCAAAGTAGGTTAAAGCCAATGGTCAGAGCTTCTGGGGTTCGGATTCGGCGATGACAAAGAGGGCGTCACCCTGGCGAATCGCATAGTTGGACTGTGGGTTGACCACCATCACCCTGTCCTCTTCGGACAGGTTGTAGACCACGTCAGCGCTTAGCTGCTGGAGCAGTTCTTCAGAACGGACGGTTTCTATCGCCAGGAGCAATATGTGTCTCTGGGCGAGCAGCTGCACCGCCTCGGTAAACTCCTTGTCCACCAGCCCGTCGGATATACGGCGGTCATAGCGGTAGAACTCGCTGCCCTGGTTAAAGTTCAGCAACTCCGATACTATACGGGAAACGCCGTGATTCAAAGCCGAGGCTACCGCCAGGCTGCCGCCCACCTGGTCGAGGCAGATAATCTCGTCGGCGTGGGCGCGCTCCAGGTGCATGCGGTTGGCTGAGTTCACTATCTGGACGCAGGTGTGTACCTTCGGGTTCAGCGATTCCACCGCCAGCACCACCATCAGGGCTTCGGCATCAGCCTCGTTAGCCCCTTTGGTAAGGTCGGTAAGCACAATGACGCTGTCGGCTTTCATTACCCCGGCTCTAAGCAGGTCTTTATCCTGGGAAGGGTCGCCCTTGATGAACTCGACTCGCTCGTCTTTGAGGGGGCGTCTTTCGCTATCGTTGAGGACGACCACCCCCCTGTGCTGCCTGACATCAGCCAAAAACAGCTCCCCGATGACGCGTTCCCCCTGGAAATTCCAGCCGCAGATTAAGGTATGACCGGAAAGATTCACCTTCTTAGCCATGACTCCTCCTCTCCGCACGAATTCGACGAAGACGCTGGTGATTTTAGCGGTAATAATAACGATAACGGTAACGCTGGCTATCATGCCGATAATAATGCTTATCTGGACGGCGACGTACGGGCTCTCTATTACGCCTAGCTCGCCGAAGAAAGCGGGCAGGGTTTCCATGTTGGCGCTGAGGAAATCTACGCCCTCGAAAGTCATGATAATCAGCACCGAGCCGAGGTAGATAACGAGCAGCAGTATGAGGATAGATAGTATGGGGCGGAGCATTATCTTCCGCCAGCAAAGCCACATATAATAACGGCATCTGGCTAGCATGGTATCACCTTAAAGCTTCTTCCGTATGCTACTCCAAATCAAAAGCTCAATCAAGGGTTTAACCAGAACCTATGCCCGCCCGGAAGATAAAATAGGCGCCGAGAATGTAAAGCGCGAACAAAGGCGGGCTGTACCAGCTGCTAAAGCGAAGGAGCTTGCGCTGCCGACGGAAAAGAAGGCCGGCTATCACCAGCAGGCTGGCAGCAATCGCCATCGCCACGGTGATAAGGTGGGAATTCGATACCGAGGAGAGGATGGAGCCTTCGGTATAGAAAAGGTCGGCGACAAAGATAATGGCGATGTTGAACATATTGCTGCCCAGTATGTCAGCCACGGCCATATCTGTCGCCCCCAAACGGAGGGCGGCGATAGTAACCACCAGCTCGGGCATCGAGGTGCTGATAGCCAGAAAAAGGCTGCCGACGAAGCTGGCTCCCCAGCCGGTAGCCGTAGCGATATCATCGCCGACGAACGAGACCCATATCCCAGCGCCGATAACAGCCAGCGCCGCCAGCGTGAACCGGAAATAGACCGTCCTCATGGGGATATGCCCGTATTTAGGCAGTGAGCTTTCGGGCGGGGCGGGGTGGCGGCGCTCAAAACGGAAGAGCTGTCTGACCGCCACCAGATAGATGATGATAATAACGATGCTGGGGACGCCTATCCAGGCCAGCTTTACTACCGCCAGCGCTTCCCCCCACAGGATAGTGCCACCGGCAACGGCTATGAGTACTACGCCCACCGCGGCGGAAGCAATGTGTATCCGGCGAACGTTGCTTAATATAGAACCTTTGCGGTAGAGGATATCCAGCAGGGCGATTAGGGTCAGGTTAAAGAGGCAGCTCCCCATGAGGGTGCCCATGGCCAGGTCGGGGAGGCCGACCAGGGCTACCGAGCTTATGCCGATGACCAGCTCCGGCACCGAGGTAATTGCCGCCAGCAGAATCAGGCCAATCCAGAGCCCGCCCACCCCGGTCTTCTCGGCAATAGCGTCACCGTATCGCGCCAGCCTGGTACCCGCGAAAAGAATGATAGCCAGACAGACGAGATATTGCAACCAAACCAAAATCTGAGAGCCTAGCAATATGCTGCTAGCATACTATATCAGCTGTCACTCCGTAAAGAGTAACCTCTTAGCCGTTCAGGATCTTCATGGCTTCTTCCCGGCCCGCCTCCATCAGGTAGGGTATGCCGGTGACCTTGGCGCACTCTTCGGAGAGAGACATAAGCTCGCCTCTGGTGATTGCCGGCGTGCTGAAGCACCTGGCTCCCGCCATCAACTGCTGCAGACCTACCCTGAGCTTATCGACATAGCTATAGATGCCAACCGCGCCCAGAGGTATGTTCTTCATCTCCTTAGCGCCTACTATGCTCTTAACGTCTTCGTAGTTGATGAAAATTTCCTCCGGGGTCGAGCCGAACTGGCCAACAATATTCAACTCCAATTTATCAGGGTTGTCCTTATACCCAGCCACGGATTTTTACCGCTTCTGCCACACGAGTCACAGCAACAATATAAGCTGCCAATCTCATATTGGCCTTGCGCTTTAAGGATTCAGCTAAGACAGCCTGAAAGGCTTTGGTCATAATTTTGCCGAGTCGCTGGTGAACCTCATCCTCATCCCAAAAATATCTATGTAGACCTTGAACCCACTCAAAATAGGAAACGGTGACGCCTCCAGCATTGCATAGGAAATCAGGTATGCTAAATACTCCATTATGGTATAGTATTGCGTCGGCTTCAGGGGTAGTCGGCCCGTTGGCCAGTTCAGCGACTATCCTTGCCTTGATTCTAGGGGCGTTTTTCTCAGTTATCACGGTCTCCAGTCCTGCCGGGCATAATATGTCAACGCTCAGTTCTAGCAGTTCAGTATTACTGATATTTTCCCCTTGGGGGAAGTTTATAACCGAGCCAGTTTCTGTTTTATTCTTTAAGACCTGGTGTGGGTCTAAACCCTGCTGGTTATAGATGCTACCCTTGGAGTCACTAACGGCTATAACCTTGGCCCCTACCATATCGTGGAGCAAAATAGCGGCATTTGAGCCAGCATTACCGTAGCCCTGGATTGCTACGGTGGCTTTGGATAAATCAATATTTAGATGCTTGGCGGCTTCTATTATGGTATATACTCCGCCGCGGGCGGTGGCATCACCACGTCCCAGTGAACCGCCTACAGCTAGAGGTTTTCCGGTTATCACTCCCGGGGTATAATGCCCGGTTAATTTTGAATACTCATCCATCATCCAACCCATTATCTGGGGGTTGGTATATACATCAGGTGCCGGGATGTCACGGTCAGGGCCAATGCACTCCCATAGGGCATCTATATAGCCTCGGCTCAGCCTCTCTAGTTCGCCCTCAGACATTTCTTTGGGGTTGCAGATAACCCCCCCTTACCACCACCAAGAGGAAGATCTACGGTAGCGCATTTCCAGGTCATCCAAGCAGCTAAGGCTCTAACCACATCAATTGTCTCATCGGGGTGGAATCTAATACCCCCCTTGCACGGACCACGGGCATTGTTGTACTGAACCCTGAATCCCTTAAAAACCTCAGTCTGCCCGTTATCCATCCTCACTGGTATAGACACGCGAAACTCTTTCATAGGTTCTCTGAGAATAGAATGAATACCGGAATCAAGATTCAAGATACCAGCCGCTTCATCTAGCTGAGCTTGAGCCATTTCAAATAAATTTGATGGTTTTTTGTTCATATCTTGTCCCCTTAGTATTATTTAATCCTCACCACTTACCAGTATCCCTTTTTCCTTCAGGTATCTCTTGGCTTCGGGGATGGATATCTCGCCGAAATGAAAGATAGAAGCAGCCAGAACCGCCGATGCCTTAGCCTTGACCACGGCGTCGTAGAGGTGCTCCAGCCTACCCGCCCCGCCCGAGGCGGTAACGGGGATGCTGACCGCCTCGGCTACGGCTTTGGTCATCTCCAGGTCGTAGCCCTCTCTAGTGCCATCGGCATCCTTGCTGGTGAGCAGGATTTCCCCCGCCCCCAGCGCCTCCACCCGCTTCGCCCAGCTGACAATCTCCAGCCCGGAGGCCTCACTACCGCTCCTGACTACCACCTCAAGCCGGGGAAGATTGCTATCCTGAGGGTTCTTCCTACCGTCAATAGCCACCACCAGCTTTTCGCTGCCGAACTTACGGGCGGCCTCTTTAATAAATTCGGGGTTCCTGACCGCCGAGGTATTTATCGAAACCTTGTCCACGCCCAGCTTGAGCAGGGCTTCCATATCTTCGGTGGTGCTGATGCCGCCGCCGACGGCGAAGGGAACGCTGACCACGTCACAGACCCTTTTTACCCACTCCAGCCTGGTTTTGCGGTTCTCCACGGTGGCGAAGATATCGAGGAAGACAAGCTCGTCAGCCCCCTCCCGGCTATAAGCCTGAGCCGCTTCCACAGGGTCGCGGGCATCCCTCAGGTCGACGAATTTCACTCCCTTAACCACCCTACCCTCTTTAATATCCAGGCAGGGTATAATTTTAACCACTGGCTTAACCTCTCGCATCGTTATAGCTCCTAGAACTGGATTGGGGTCCAACGGTTGGCGGTTTAACAGGCAACAGGCAACCGTTTGCCTTAAATTACACTAGTAGAGTCGTCCTTGTCAATCCCTTGCCGAAGCGAAAAAATAAGCCACTGGGTGTAACCCAGTGGCTTTTAAGTTGCTAGAATAAAGAATAGACTTTATTGCTTGCCCTCGACCAGGGTATCGACCACCGTCGGGTCGGCCAGGGTGCTGGTATCACCCAGATTCTCGACGGCGCCGGCGGCAATCTTGGTCAGTATGCGGCGCATAATCTTGCCGCTTCTGGTCTTGGGCAGCCCGTCGGCAAACTGGAGCTTGTCGGGCGTGGCTATGGGCCCGATCTCCTGGCGGACGTGTTTTACCAGCTCTCGCTTTAGGTCATCGCTCGGGGGCACATGAGCCTTCAGGGTAACGAAGGCATAGATACCTTGCCCCTTAATCTCGTGGGGCATGCCGACCACGGCCGCCTCCGCCACCTGTTTGTGGGATACCAGGGCGCTTTCCACCTCGGCGGTGCCGATGCGGTGGCCGGAGACGTTGATAACATCGTCGATGCGTCCCATCAACCAGAAGTAGCCGTCTTTATCTACCCTGGCGCCGTCTCCGGTGTTATAGACACCGGGGTACTGGATGAAATAGGTGTTCTTGAACCTCTCCGGCTCACCGTAGACCGTCCGCATCAAGCCCGGCCAGGGCTTTTTGATTACCAGGTAGCCGCCCTCGTTGACGTCGGCTTCGGAACCGTCCTGTCGGAGCACGGCCGGCTCGATGCCGGGGAAAGGGAAGGTAGCCGAGCCCGGTTTAAGCGGGGTGGCTCCGGGCAGGGGGGTAATCAAGATACCGCCCGTTTCCGTCTGCCACCAGGTATCCACGATGGGGCACCTGCCCTTGCCGATTACGTCGTAATACCACATCCAGGCCTCGGGGTTAATCGGCTCGCCCACCGAACCCAGTACGCGCAGGGAATCGAGGTTGTGCTTGGCAGGCCACTCGTCGCCCTCTCTCATTATCGCCCTCAGGGCGGTGGGGGCGGTGTAGAAAACATCGACCTGATACTTTTCGATAATATCCCAGAAACGGTCGGGGTGGGGATAGGTAGGAACGCCTTCGAAAACCAGGCTGGATGTGCCCAGAGCCAGCGGCCCGTAGACGATATAGCTGTGGCCGGTGACCCAGCCGATATCGGCGGTGCACCAGAAGGTGTCTTCTTCTTTGATGTCGAATATCCACTTGAGGGTCTGGTAGCAAAAGAGGAGATAGCCGGCCTGGGTATGCAGCACCCCCTTGGGCTTGCCGGTACTGCCGCTGGTGTAGAGGATGTAGAGAGGGTCTTCGGCATCCATCGGCTCGGGCTCGCAATAGGGCTTGATATCCTCCGCCATCATCTCTTCTTGCCACCAGTAGTCGCGGCCCTCTTCCATATTTACCCCGATGTTAGCCCTGTTGACGACAATAACGTCTTTTACCTTGGGACATGCCTTGGCGGCCATATCGGCGTTGTCTTTGCTCCTGATGACGCGGCCGCTGCGATAGTAGCCATCGGCGCAGATAAGAAATTTAGAGCCGCAGTCCAGGACCCTGTCCCGCAGCGCCTCGGCGCTGAAACCGCCGAAGACAACGCTATGGACCGCCCCGATTCGGGCGCAGGCCAGCATGGCAATGGGCAATTCCAAAATCATGGGTAGGTAGATGGAAACCCGGTCGCCTTTCTTAACGCCGTGCTTCTTGAGCACGTTAGCGAATTTACAGACCTCGTAATAAAGCTGCTGATAAGTGAGCGTCTTGCTGTCGCCGATATCCCCTTCCCAGATGAGGGCGGCTTTATTTTTTCTCCAGGTTGTGAGGTGCCTGTCCAGGCAGTTATAACAAACATTGAGCTTGCCGCCGACGAACCACTCGTGCTTGGCGTTCTTAAAATCGGCGACCAGCACCTTGTCCCACTTCTTGTACCAGTCGAGTTGCTCGGCCAGCTCTCCCCAGAAAGCCTCGGGGTCGCTGATTGACTTCTGGTAGATTTTCTTATACTCATCGAGGCTCTTTATATAGGCATCTTTACTTAGCTGCTTGGGAGGCTTAAAGAGCCTCTTTTCCTCCATCATAGAGGTGATGGTTTTTGACTCGTCCATATAGATAAAACTCTCCTTCTAGTTCAACACCCTGCTTAATTTAACAGCCATAAGCTCGCTATACTAGATTATACTAGAGATTGACTATCCGCCGTAACGGTTATAATACTCGAGGGTTAATCCTGGTAGGCGACACCCATAAGCTGGGAAAATGCCGCCCGTAGCCTTTGCGAGATGACATAGGCGACGCCACCGGCAATTCCGGCGCACAGCTTGGGGTTAGTATAAACCAGATTACGCAGCTCCTTGCCGTTAAAGACAAGCACCTTGGTCTTCTCCAGAGATTTCACCGTGCAGACGCAGCGGTAGGGGGGTATAGACGCCGACCAGCCGAAGCATTCGTAGTTAGCGGCGGCCTGGATTTGCCGCTTATCGGTTGGTCCCAGTTCCAGCAGGACGGACACCAGCCCATCTTCAATCACGTACAGCTCGACGTTCTCCTTGTCCTGCCGTAATATGGTCTTCCCCGCTTCAAAAACCTGGGCGGTACACATCTCCGCCACTGTCTTAAGGTCTTCATCATCAAGATAGTGGAATACGTCGGACCTTCTCAGTACCTCTAGCTTATCCATATATAACCCTCCAATATTTCCTGTGCACGGTGACCTACCGCACAGAAATTATTGTACACTTTTGCCAATATAATTTCCAGTCGGGCTCGGACAAGCACCATAATTCAGGTTTACAATAAGCCACGATTATGCTAGTATCAGCTTGCCTAGTAGCATTAAGGGCAGGCGGATGCGCATAGAAAGACAGCGATATACCGAGCGTTTCGGCTCAATCAAGATAAACGACGTGCAGAAGGTCCTGGAGCTCGATTCGGGGCGGAGAGCCGACGGGACGCTCAAAGAGGCGATAGCCGTCGATAAGATAGAGGAGGAGGCGATTAAGGCGGTTGAGGAGAAGATGGCTATCATTATCCCCGTTAAAGACGAGAAGCTCAAGCTCTTCGAGGGGGTTATCAGCGGTGTTCCCCACGAATGCCTGATAATAGTCGTCTCTAACAGCGAGCGGGGACCGACCGACCGCTTCGGTATGGAACACGACACCCTGGAGCAGTACTGCCACTTTACCCAGCGCCAGGCGTTGATTATCCATCAGAAAGACCCCCTGCTGGCCAAGGCGCTGGCTCAGGCCCGGTACACCGATTTATTGGATAAAGAGGGTAAGGCGGTAAGGAACGGCAAGGCCGAGGGGATGGTGGTGGGGCTGCTCACCGCCTTACTGGCAGGAAAGGACTACATCGGCTTTATCGATGCCGACAACTACTTTCCCGGCTCGGTCTGGGAATACGCCCGGTGCTACGCCGCCGGTTTTAGTATCGCCCAGTCGCCCTACGCTATGGTCAGGATTCTATGGCGCTACAAGCCGAAGGTATCGGGCGAAATCTACTTCCGCAAATGGGGAAGGGTATCGGAAACCACCAACAAGTGCATGAACTCCCTGCTTTCCGCCAATTCCGGCTTTGAGACCGATATCATCAAGACGGGCAACGCCGGCGAGCATGCCATGAGCATCAAGCTGGCTAAAATAACCCC
>CAYQPY010000012.1:0-14912 GCA_964419705.1 uncultured Dehalococcoidales bacterium | reverse complement strand
CCCCTGGCGCAAGCCCTCAACCTTATCGTCGAAGAAGCGGTCAAAGCCCGCGCCTCCGATATCCATATAGAGCCTGAAGAAGATAGATTAAGGGTGCGCTACCGCATTGACGGCACCCTTCAAGATATGATGTCCCTACCGCTTAACATACATCTAGCCCTCGTTTCCCGAATCAAGATTCTTTCCGACCTGAACATTGCCGACCGCCATCGCCCCCAGGACGGACAGTTCACCGCCCAGGCCAAAGGGCGGGGGATAGACATCAGGGTAGCCACCGCCCCCACCGTTCACGGGGAGATGGCCGAGCTGCGCCTCCTGGACAAATCGGTGGCTTCGCTGCAGTTAGCCGAGCTCGGCATGTTACCCGATAGCCTGGGAAAGTACGAGAATATGCTCAAGGTTCCCTACGGCATGATTCTAACCAGCGGCCCCACCGGCGCTGGTAAAACCACCACCCTCTACGCCTCGATAAACTCCCTTGATTGCCTGGAAAGGAACATTATAACTATTGAAGACCCCGCGGAGTACCGCTTTAAGGATATCAACCAGATTCAGGTCAATACTCAAGCCGGCATTACCTTCGCCACCGGCTTGAGGAGCATACTCCGTCTCGACCCCGACGTAATCATGGTCGGCGAGATACGCGACCCCGAAACAGCCGACATAGCGATCCAGGCCGCCCTGACCGGCCACCTGATGCTATCCTCCGTCCATGCCAGCGACTCCACCGGTGTGATCTCCCGACTCATGGACCTGGGGACAGAGCCCTTCCTGATTGCCTCCGCCGTTATCGGCGTCGTCGCCCAGCGCATGGTGCGTCGTATCTGCCCCGACTGCGGCCACCTCATCGAGGCTCCGGTGGTGGAACAAATAGCCTACGAAAAAGAAACCGGAGAGAAAAAGACCGAATTCCTCTACGGAACCGGCTGCAAGTCATGTGCCTACACCGGTTATCGGGGCCGAATCGGCATCTTCGAGATTCTCACCATGAACGATACCATCAGGGCGATGATCGTCAACCGCGCCAGCAGCGCCGAGGTTAGAGTGCAAGCGCTCAAAGACGGCATGGTGACCATGATGAACGATGGTATGCGCAAGGTGAAGGCGGGTATAACTACCCCCTCCGAAGTACTACGCAACGCCTACTCCACAGGCTAGCAGGGGGATATGAGATGGATTTTAAATACGTAGCCTATACCGAAGACAGAAGACTGGTAAAAGGCAAACTCTCGGCTACCAACGAAGAGGCTGCGCTCAACCTGCTCAGCTACGGCGGCTACCAGACCGTCAGCCTCAAGCAAATAGTCCCCTTCTTCAATATGCAAAAGCTGGCGGCTCGCTTCACGCGGGTAAAGCCGAGAGAAATAATAATGTTCTCCCGTCAGCTGGCCCTGCTCCTGGAATCGGGCACCGATATCGTTACTTCCCTGGAACTCTTACAAAGCCAGGTAACCAACCGCACCCTGCAGGCAGTGCTGGGTGAAGTCGCCTCCGATATCCGCGGGGGCAGCTCGCTATCAGCCGCCCTAAGCAAACACCCGCGGGCGTTCCCCGAACTATACGCCCGCACCCTGGCGGCGGGCGAACAGGCGGGCAACCTCGAGGTAGTGCTCCGACAGATGGCTGAATACATAGAGAGAGGGGCGACGACGGAAAAGAAGATTAAAAACGCCCTCACCTACCCTATTATCGTGGTTATTGTCGCCTTTGTCGTCATCGCCGTACTGGTCACCTTTGTCCTCCCCTCCTTTACCGGCCTCTACCGCGCCCTCGGCGCCGACCTGCCGATGACGACGCAACTGCTCATCAGCACATCGGAATGGCTTATCGATTACGGGGTATTTCTCCTGCTGGGGGTGGTAGCCCTGGCTATCGTCGGCTACATATACATAAGAACGCCCACCGGCAAATTCCAGCTCGATAAGCTAATGCTCACCATGCCCGTCATCGGGCGGATTAACCTCCTAAGCGAGCTTGCCCGCTGTTGCCGCACCATAGCCCTGCTCTTTAAGGTCGGCTTACCTCTACCGGAGGTAATGTCGCAGGCTATCCACGGCACCAACAACAAGGTTATCATCAAAGCGCTAACCGAGGTCCAACAGGAGCTCATCAGGGGTGAAGGTCTATCCAAACCCATGGCTAAGAGAAATGTATTCCTACCCCTCATGGTACAGATGACCAGCGTCGGCGAAGAAACCGGCCACCTCGATACCACGCTGTCCACGGTAGCTCAGACCTATGAAGTCGAGGCTGACGACAGGACCAGCTCGGCGGTGGGGCTCATCCAACCCGCCATAACCGTCATCATCGGCATCGTCATCGCCTTCATCGCCATATCGCTGGTCTCCGCCATGTATTCTATCTACGGGCAGGTGAACTTCTAGATGATAAAGCGGCTAAGAAAGCAAAGAGGCTTCGGCCTAATCGAGGTGATAATAGCCTTAGGCTTGCTGGGCATGATCGGCATCGCCTTCCTGGGCACGCTGGCTAACGCCTCCAGTGCTATCATCCTCTCCGACGGGCGGACAACCGCCGAAAGCCTGGCCCGGAGCGAAATGGAATACGTTAAGAGCCAGGAATATATAGATTATTCCGTAGAGGACCACGGCGTTTATGATTCGTTAGACGACCCCGCCGATTATATTCTGGAAACCACCATAGAGCCCTTTAACCCGGATTCGTCGAGTGAAGATAAGACCTATGACGAGACCGGGGGCGTCTATGACCAGGATGACGGTATCCAGCTCATAACCGTAACCGTAACCTTCTTTGAAGAGGAAGAGGCAGATAAACAGAGCCATTTCATACTGGAAGGTTACAAGGCCAAGGCAAGATAATGATGAAACGGCTAAAAGCAATGATTAAAAACCAGGTGGGGCTCACCCTCATCGAGCTGATGATAGCGCTGGCTATCACCGGCATCATCACGGCCACCGTCACCATGCTTACCTTCCAGGTGTTCGATGGAGAGGCCCGCGCCAACAACCAGATAGACGCCATCAGCCGGGTGCAAAACGCCGGGCGCGAGGTCAGCCGCGATGCCGCCATGGCCCAAATCGTGGATTGGACCGACGATGATGACGGCTTACCCCTCACCCTTAGCTGGACCGAGTGGGAAGCAAGCGAGACCCATACCGTTGTTTACAGCATCGTAGAGAATACCCTGTACAAAGTTCATTCCTCCGACTCCGGAGATGTTGAACAAACCTTCGAACACATTATAAGCATCGACCCCGACACCTCAAAGCTCGTCACCTTCTTTGACCATACCCAGTCTACTTTCACGCTGACCGCCACCTCGGGAATCGGCACCCAGCGGGTAAGCGAAACCAGGGAATACAAGACAGCACCCAGGCCCAGCCTGTGACCGGGATAATGTATAAGACAATGGGGAAAATGCTAAAAAAACTGGTAAAAACCGAGAAGGGACAGGCGCTGCCCATGGTCCTCATTCTGATGGTGTTGGGCGGTCTTATCATAGCGCCCCTCCTCTCCCATACCAGCTCGGGCCTTATAGTCGGCACAACCTACGAAAAGATAGCCGACGAATTCTATGCCGCCGACGCCGGCGTTGAAGACGGCTTATGGCATATAAACTATGACCATCTAGACGACGTTTTCACCTCTCCTGCCTACCAGCGCTATAACTACAGTACCGAATACGCATATCCCTTAAGCTATAACCTGGAAGTAAATGATATTGACGTAACCGTTAAGATAAATAATATCTGGATTCCCAAGGATACAGATACCCCCACCCATAGCGAGGCTGAGCAGCTTATCGGGGAGGGCAAACTGATAATTACCGGCAACGTCTCCGCCGAGCTGACCCAGCAGGTCAAGATATACTATTACGAAGAAGAGGGCGACCCGGAACTCTTTGTCAGCACAATAGGAATATGGCTGCCGCCCGGGGCCAAATATGATGATGAAGGTGAGTGCACCCTGGAGATCTGGCTCGACGAACCTGGAAACGACTACGACTACACCCGGCAGTCCAGCGACCACGAAGGTGGCCAGGCTATCGTCTGGACTTTCGCCGAACCCATCAGCTTTAACGACCTCCCCGGGGTCAACCCCATGGATACTCCGATGACCTACACCTTCACCTTCCTCTTCGAGCTCGATGACCTCGAATCGGAGCGGACCCCCGAAGCGGTCTCCTGGATAACCACCAGCGGCGTTGACAACATTGAATTTACCTGGGATGCCGATGTCAGGGTGTTCCACATTAACTCCGAAGCCGGTGGTGAGAACGGCACCATCATCGATGCCTACGCCATCAAGAGCGAGCTGCGGGAACTAGGCTCAGCCATAAATGGAGACTACCGCGCCATAGGCAATACCCTGATGGTAGACGACAATCCCTGGAGTAATCCGCCCAGGCTGGATAGCCTGCTCGAGTATAGCGACTCCATAGCTAATGACATCCCCGACAACGCCCAGGTGGAAGCCGCCTACCTTTACTGGTCTGCCTGGATAGAGGAAGCCGGAGATGAAACGCTATTCCATGACTATTGTACAGACCTCGATAACGGAAATTGGACTTACGGTCATAATTGGCACGAATCCTCAAGTTATACTGCCTTCTACGCGCATCATGAAGGCAGTGGGGGCAGGCAACTTAAAATGGCAAACACGATAGATTTAAGTTCCTACGGGCCGGGAGAGGTCATTGTCTCCTGGCGGAACTGGTTATGGGATACAAATTCAGAAGGCGGGGATTGTTTTCAATATGCCCTTTATAATAATGCCAGCAGCTGGGGCGATTGGAACACCGTCTTCTGCGATGACACTGAAGTTGGCACCTCGCCGGTAACTTTCAGTTTCGCTGTTGACAATGAGTATCTAACCAGCGACTTCAAAATAAAGTTTAAGATAACAGGCTTTGGCGGCACTGATGAGTATTGCTATATTGATAATATTAAGATCTCGTTACAGCCGGAGACAATAGCCGATATCTCAGCCCTCTTTAAGATAGATGGCGATACGGTTTACTTCACTGACGATGAATATGGCCAGCTGACCGTGCCGACAATAGGCGAAGGCTCTGAGGAGATAACCGCTGACGAGTGGACAGTCCTGGAAAATGAACCCGATGAGTACTCATATGCCTCCTTTAAGGAAGTAACCGGACTGGTGCAGGCGTTTGCCGACCACGGCAATGCGACCTACACCGTCGGTCACGTCGATGGAGACACCGGCAACGAATGGTCATACGCCGCCTGGTCGCTGATAATCATCTACTCCAGCCTGGACACCAAGGGGCACCAGCTCTATCTCTATGACGACTTTGTCTACTCCGATACGGACCACAATGTTGATTTTGATGGTGATGGCCAACCAGGAGGCACTATTAGCGGCTTTCTTGTTCCCGACCCGATTCCCGGCGAGGAAAATGCCGCTAAGATTACCTGTTTTGTCGCCGAGGGTGACGATTACTATGCAAATGATTTCATAGCCCTCAACGCGCCTGATAATGACCCACCTACTTCTATACCCAACGACTATAAGCTCTGGGACGGCACACTGTCCACAGAACATCCCGGAACTAATACCAGCAGTAACCCTAATAATGTCTGGAATTCTAAGTCCCTCGTGATTAGCGCGGATGGCATAGATATTGATACCTTTTACATTCCCTGGGGAGAAGACCCGAGCGATGGCCTTCTCAAGCCGGGGGAAAGCTCGGCTCAGGTGGACTTGTATACTGCCACTGACTCCTGGAACCTGATATATATCCTTCTCTCCTTCCGCAGTAGAGCGATCACCGGGGGCACCGTTACCTACCTTATAAACATAAATTAGTAAAAACCTTTAAGCAATACTTTAACGGAGTGAATAAAATGAAACTAAGCAAAACAGCCTGGTGGATTTTAGGGATTGGCTTCTTCATTCTGGCGGCGGTCATCCTGGCGGTGCTCCTTTCCGGTCAGTCGAGCGACGCCGATCAGCTGGAAGATAACTTTTTGGTAACCCAGACCCTGCTGACCAAGCTTATCTCGGACAGGGAGGATATGGAAAGCCAGTTCGCCCAGCTGGAAAACCAGCTGGACGAAGCCGAGGCAGCCTATAACCAGAGCCAAGCAAAATACCCCGATTCAGTGGCCAGCATTGAATACGACGAGGAAATATTCTCGCTGGCTAACGACAGCAGCCTGGAAGTCATAAGCCTCACCGCCTCGGAACCCCGAGAAAACAAGGTGGAGGATATCCCCTTTGATAACACCGTCTTCGAGGTGGAGGTGCGGGGCACTGTCACCAACATACTGACCTTTATCGACGATATAGCCACCGGCGGGTATTTCGACGCGGCCACCGTGGAACTGATAAACCTGGAGGTTCCCGAAACCGGCCAGGATGAACAACCCGCCGCAGTCATCAAAATAATCATTTATAGTTATGAAGGTGAATAGCCATGGCAAAGAAAATTACTACTATATTCATTAGAGACGACGCCATAAACCTGCTGGAAATGCGCGGCGAGCGGGTGGAAAAGTGGGCGACCATGCCCCTGGAACCGGGGCTGGTCAGCCAGGGCCTTATCGTCGACGACGCCCAGGTTATCGAAAAGCTCAAGGAGCTCTTCAAGCTGCAAAAGCTGGGCATGGGCAAGGTCATCGCCGGCATAAGCGGGCATAACTCGGTATACCGCATCATAACCCTTCCCGAACTCCCCGCGGCGGTGTTGCCCGAAGCGGTAAAACGCGAGGCGAAAAGGGTGATACCGGTGCCACTGGAAGAGGTCTACCTCTCCTACCAGCCCATCACCACCACCCAGGGGGAACCAATCGTATTTTTAGCCGCTTTCCCCCGCAACATCGCCGATACGCTATACCAGACGCTGCATAAGGCCGGTCTCCAGCCCTACATAATGGACTTAGCCCCCCTGGCGCTGTGCCGCGCCGTCAATCAACCCCGTTCCATCATCGTCAACGACAGGGCTGACCACCTCGATATTATGGTTATAGTCGACCGTGTGCCCCAGCTAATCCGTCGGCTATCCCTGCCCAGCGAGGCGGAATCGCTAACCGAAAGGCTGACCACTGTCACCGAAGAGGTCGACAGGACCATCGCCTTCTACAACTCCAGCCACCAGGACGAGCTCCTGGACGCAGCGGTACCCATGCTTGTCTGCGGCGACCTGGCCCGGACACAGGAAAACTGGCAGGCGTTAGCGGGCAAATCAACGCATCCGGTATCGGTACTGCCCTCCCCGGTGGAATCCCCCGAAGGCTTCGACGCCAACGAATTTATGGTCAACATCGGGCTGGGCTTGAAAGAGGTGCTGTCCGAAAAGGGAGAGGACAACTACTCCCTGGTCAATATTAATACCCTGCCCGAAGTCTATCGGCCCAAGGCGGTGCGGCTGCCCAACATCATCGCCCCTATCGCCATCACCGTCGGGCTGGGCATACTCGTCTATATGGGCATACTCGTTTACAACAAGTCCAACTATATCGGCGTTCTCACCAACGAGCTGACACCCCTGGAAGAGCTTGCCGTCCGGGAAAACCAGGAAATAGCGGCCCTCGACGAACAGGTCGAGCTGATAACCCCGCAGATTGCCGGGCTGGAAGTTACCACCGGTGTCTTTGATGACATCTTCGCCGAGCTGGGGGAGACTCGCGACAAGATTAGCGAAGATATGAGCCAGATTGTAACCCTCCAGCCGGGTAATCTATTGGCTGGCGGCATGGTCAATCACGTCGGTGATATGATAACGGTAACTGGCGTGTCGCCAACCGAGAGCAGCATTTTCAGCTATGCCCGAGCGCTCAGAAACAGTGGCCGATTCTCTACGGTGGTTATCTCAGCCATAGAAGCTATAGAGGAGAATGAAGTAATAACCAGCTTTAACTTCGAATTCCTACTCAGATAAAAGGATAAAAATGGATATTCTGGCATTATTACGCACCGCAAAGGATAGGGCGGCTTCCGACCTTCACCTGGTCGCCTCCAGCCCACCGCTGCTGCGTATCGACGGCTCGCTGCAAGCAATCAGCGATGCCACGCCCCTGACCGCTGAGGATATAAACGAGGCTTTCAAGCAGATGACCACCCCCGAGCAACAAGCCGACTTCGAAAAGAACCTGGAGCTCGACTTCGGCTACAGTATGCCTGACGTCGGCCACCTGAGGGGTAATGCCGCCCAGCAACGCGGGGCTATCAGCCTGGCCATAAGGCTATTACCCGCCCAGATCCCCACCATAGACGAGCTGGAGCTGCCCGACATATGCAAGCAGTTGGCTATCAGGCCGAGAGGGCTGATAATCGTCACCGGCCCCACCGGCAGCGGTAAAAGTACCACCCTGGCGGCGATGATTCACCACCTCAACCTCAGCCAAAGCCGCCACGTGGTCACCATGGAAGACCCCATCGAATACGTCCACCCCAGCATAAAATGCGCCATAACCCAGCGCCAACTGGGCAGCGATACCAAGTCCTTCGCCATCGCCCTCAAGCACGTCTTGAGGCAAGACCCCGATGTCATCCTGGTCGGCGAGATGCGGGATACAGATACGGCGTCGGCGGTGCTCACCATAGCCGAAACCGGCCACCTGGTCTTAAGCACCGGCCACGCTCCCAGCGCCACCCAGGCTATGGAAAGAATAATAGACCTGTTCCCCCCCGAGGAACGCCACCTCGCTCAGGCACGGCTGGCTTCACTGTTGGTCGGCGTGCTCTGCCAGGTGCTCGTCCCCCGCGCCGACGGCATAGGCAGGATAGCCGCGGTCGAGATTATGCTGGCTAACCCGCCGGTGAAGAACCTCATCCGCGAAGGTAAAATATACCAGCTCCCCAACGTAATCCGCACCCACCGGGAAATAGGCATGATATCGCTGGACGAAGCCCTGGTCAACCTCTACCTCAAGCAGTTCATCACCGGTGAGACCCTGCTCGCTTTCTGCAACGAACGCCCGGAAGTAGAAAAACTCATCGGCAAGATAAACGTAAACAACCACTCTTAAACCCCACCCAGGTTTAATTTCCCACCCACATCCCCACTCTGTTAGCGCACGTTTTTCAGACCCAACCCAGCCCACCCTAATGAGTAAACTCCTTAACCTATGGGTTACGCCTCGGCCACCCCACCTTTGGGGGTTTGAAAGAGGGCTTTGCCCCCTTTATACCTTAAGGGCGGTGGGTGGGAATAGATAAAATTGGGGGTGGGGGCAAAGAGATTCTTCGTCACTTCGTTCCTCAGAATGACTTTTAAGGCAAGGCCAAGTCTGTCCTCAGGCCCCCCCTATTTATTTCGCTAACGCCGCGCATAAAGAAAGAAGCCCACTGGTAAGATAAACTTACCAATAAGCTCCTTCCCTGTGCTTCGCTATGAGCTTGGGCTTCTCAGTTATTATTCGGCTGGTGTTGGACAAACACCCGGCGTTACTATGCAGTTCGGATAGGTGCCGGTAAGGGTGTAGGTGCCCTGCAACTCACCATCGAAGTACCCTGCCAGATCGTCGGTATCCGTCGGGCATACCCCCTCATCCGAAGCGTAGGCTATGGTAGCGGTCGTCACCATTCGAGCTTCAATCTCACAGGCCTCGGTCTGGCCTCTGCCGAAGAAGTTGCCGAAGTTAGGTACCACGATAGCAGCGATGATACCCAGGATGGCAATCACCACCAGCAACTCAATTAGAGTGAAGCCCTTCTCGCCCTTGCGAAAGCCCTTTACCAATCTCCTCATCATTTCACCTCCTTTTTGTTATCTAGACTCAACTTTACCTAACTATTGTTAAGTATGCTAAGCATACTATCCACGCCCGTTAGGGTCAATAGTCCAATAGTAATGATTAGCAATAGTAATGTCTGGTAATATAGGGCTAGTTTTAGAGGGGTTTTGAGTACCGATAGCCCATTAGTAGGGGTTGCCAGGCGCAGCAATGTGGTCAGGAAAAGTAATCATTAGTTAGCGGAAAAGGACTAGTGGGAGTGCGGTCCCCAGGGTCCCCAAGGTCCCCAGGGTCCCCAGGGTCCCCAGGGTCCCCCAGGCAACGGCTCCGGCTCCGGCCCTGGTTCCGGTTCTGGCTCCGGTTCGTCTCCGGGTGATTCTGAAGCCGGACATCCGGTCTGCGTTACTATGCAGCTCGGGAAAACGCCGCCAAAGGTATAGCTTCCCTGCATGGCGCTATCATCCTCAAAATAGCCGGACAGGTCAGCGATTTCGGTTGGACATGCTCCGTTGTCGGAAGCATAAACCACGGTCATTGTTGTTACCAGTCGCTCTTCGACCTGACAGGCCTCGGACTGGCCTCTGCCGAAGAAGTCGCCAAAGTTAGGCACCACGACGGCCGAGATGATACCCAGGATAGCAATCACCACCAAAAGCTCAATAAGAGTAAAACCATCCTCCCCAATGTGCAAACCCTTGGTTAGTCTTTTCATCTCCCCTTTTCACCTACTTATTATTATTTGGAATCAACCTAACCTAACTACTGTCAGGTATAATCATGATAAGATTAGTGCTTTTAGGTATCAATAGCCCATTGGTAATAGCCGTCAATTTAAGACTATTAGTTATAGTAATGTAGAGTGATGTATGGTGAGTTTTGTAGTTTTTAGGGATTATAGTCCATTAGTAGGGGTTACCAGCGTGGAAGTTAGGTCAGGAAAAGTGAGCTTATTTAAGCCGAAAAGGGCTATGTGAGGATTACAGCCCCGCGGCTTCGAAGACCTTGATTCTCTGTCGCTGGGCGAACTGGCGGGCTTCTTTAGCCAGCGCGGGGACGGCGATAAAGACCTTATCCAGAATGCCGATGTCATAGGCTTTATTATCGAAGGCAAACAGCCTATCCAGTCCTACCGGTTCCTTCCCCACCTCCACCCCGATAGCGATATCGTGGACGACGATACCGTCGTCCTTGGTGGCTAATATGTCTATCTTGTGACTGGCCCCGGAACGGCCCTCGACATCGGCGTTCTCTCGCACCTGATAGCCGAGTTTCTTCAGGTAATCGATAAGCTGTGACCTGGACTTAAACTCGAAAGGCCCCTGGCTCGCCTTGGCCGCAGGCTTGGCGGCGCTTTCGGCCAGCACCGCCTCCAGTCCCCTCACCTTGAGCACCTTTATTCTCTGCTGGCTGGCGAACTTCTCGGCTTCCGGGCGCAGCCCGGGCTGTACCACCAGCACCTTATCGTGAATGCCACTGTCATAGGCTTTATCGTCGAAGTCGCATACCTCCCCCAGCCCGATTTGCCCCCCGGCAACTTTGATACCGATAGCGATATCGTGGACGACGATACCGTCGTCCTTGGTGGCTAATATGTCTATCCTGTGCTCCGCACCCGACCTCCCCTTGACCACAGCGTCCTCGGCGACCTCGTAGCCGAGCTTCCTCAAGAACTCTATCAGCTGTGTCTTGGGCTTGACCTCGAACTCCAGCCACTCCCGCCTGGCTTCGTTGAAACGGTAAGAATAGACGTCCACCTCGTTAATGTCATCCGGGGGAGTCAGCACCCCGCACTTCAGGCAGCGCCACTGTACCTCCGGCTGAGCGAATATCTCGTAGCAATCCTGGCACTTGTTCATCAAGCCCAGGCTCTGGTAGTCACCGCCGATGATATGCAGCTCCGAGCCGCACTTGGGGCAGACATAGCCGCCGCGACTAACGAACTCGTCCTCCAGCCCGACGAAATGGCAGGAGATATGCTCCAGGACACGCCCCCGCGCCAGATTACGGGAACCGCACTTAGGACAGCAGTTGGACGGCCTCAGGTTTACCGAGTTGCAGTGGGGACAGCGCAAAATGCGGTCGAAGAACTCCCTGACCAGCGCCCCCTTAGTCACCAGGGACTCCAGAATGGCTACCATCTCCTTCACCCCCACCCCCAGCAACTTCTCCACGACGGGATAGCTAAAGCCCAGCTCACTGTCAAAATCGAGCTCGGGTTTAATAAGCACAATCTTACCCGCCAGCATCGCCGCCACCAGCTTGTTTGCCTCCTCAGTCGCCACCCCGCCGGCGGGGGTCTTGGCCAGCTTATTCGCTTCCGTCATATAGCTCCTCCAGGCTACCCACTAGATAGAACCAGTATAGTTAGCCCGTAAATAGAAGTCAACACATCTGAAGCCGTTTTTGCCCCCAGCCAGTACTAATTAACCAGAAAGCTAAAAGCCTTATTGACTTTATTGTTAGAAGCAGACAAAATAGAGGGTAATGGAAGCTATCCTTATTATTATCTTCTTCCTCCTCGGCATGACTATAGCCAGCTTCCTCAATGTCTGTATCGACCGCCTCCCCGCCCACCAGTCGCTCGTATTTCCCCCCTCCCACTGCACCGCCTGTAACCGACGCCTGGCGGTCAAAGACCTCATTCCCATCTTCAGCTACCTCTGGCTGCGCGGCCGCTGCCGCTACTGCGGGGCGGCTATCCCGCGGCGCATACTCTGGGTGGAGCTCGGCACCGCCGTCCTCTTCGGCCTGGCCTGCTGGCGGTTCGGGGTCAGCATCGAGCTGGCTGTCTCCCTCTTCTATATCTGTATTTTTGTGGTGCTCATGGTCATCGACTGGGAGAAGGGGCTTATCCTCAACAAGATAGTCCTGCCGGCCATAGGCGCGGCCATAGTTATCAGCGCCGCTTTCAGCCTCTTCCTCCCCGACATAGAGATAGTCCCCTTCATCGGCAGGGCGGCGGCGGGCGGGGGCATCGGGCTGGGGCTCTTTTTCGTCATAGTTGTCGTCTCCAGGGAGGGCATGGGCTGGGGTGACGTCAAGCTGGCGGCACTAATAGGGCTGGTTACCGGCTTCCCCCTCGTCTTTATCGCCCTGCTCATCGGGGTGGTCCTGGGTGGGGTGGTGGCGGTGCTGCTGCTCCTCTTCAAGATAAAGGGGCGCAAGGAGGCTATCCCCTTCGGCCCCTTCCTGGCCATAGCCGCCATAGCCACCCTGCTCTGGGGAAACAGTATCTTAAGCTGGTATCAGGGGCTATTCTAGCCCCATTGGCTGTACCACTTGACAACTACGCTTGACGTAGGATAGGATATAGCACTATAGTATTGGATAGTAGGCACAAATGAAGTTAGAACGCCGAAGATCAAGTATTCAAGTTATAGCCGATATGTTAAGGCTCGGTGAAGCTGGCAAGACCGAGATAATGTACAGCGCCAACATGAGCTACCGCCAGCTGCAAAAATACCTCACTTTCATGCTGCAATTGGGGCTTATCACCAAGGTGACGGTGGGCAACCCCGTGGTGACCTACCGAGTGACCAGAAAGGGCCTCAGGCTGCTGCGTAGTATAGATGGCGTCCTGGATATACTGGAGCTAACCGGCGAGGAATAATCTGAGGGAGAAAATATGGCTGAGAAAAGAATGCTGATAATGCCCGCGGATATCATCAAGAAGATCGACGATAACCGCGGCGACCTGAGCCAGGCTGAATTCATTAACTTCATTATTGGGAACCAGCTCAAAACCGACGGCACCGAGAACCAGACAGCCGCCAGCCGGGAAGAGATTATTAGTCTCATCGACAGTCAGCTAAAAGAGGCAGCCCAGAAACAACACTACGTCACCCGGGAAGAGATTCAAGCCTTCGAGCAGGATATGAAAGTCCTGCTTAAAAACTGCCTCGATTTCTTTGTCAGCTACGGGCTTGAGCTGGGCAAAAACTCTCCGAAAGAGGAATTCGAAGAGCTGACCAGCAAGCTGGGAGAGCTGGAAAACGACCTGAACTCCAAAGGCGAAAGCAAAGAAGCCAAGATTAAATGGAAATAGCCGGCACGGCTTAAAGCCTTTCCCCTGTTTTTAACCCCCTTCTCATCTGCGAGAAGGGGTCTTTTTTTATCGCCCCACCGCGGTAGAACATTGTTATAGAACATTATATCTTCCCTTCGCGGGTGCAATCTGCCATAGTCAGAGTAACAAATTCGCCAGTTGACAAATATGGAATATCGGCAGAGGCAAACGCGAACATGATATATATAGTTCTAGGCGGACTGGGCTTCCTGGTAATCCACCTCCTCGACATCGCCGCTATAAAGAGGATACCAGGGCTAAAACCCCTCACCCTGCTGGCCGGCAACGGCTTAGTGGTCTTCTCCATTATAATGGTATGCCTGTCCCCGGATAAGCTGGCGTTGCCCCTCTGGTCAAGCTGGCTGGGCTGGGTCCTGCTGCCGATTGCCCTCTTTATGCTGATTTACTCCCTTTTTATAAACCTCCCCTTCGGCAAGACCTATTTCGCCACCGGCGTCGGCAAGAAGCTGATAACCAGCGGGCTCTATGCCCTCGTCCGCCACCCCTGGGTGCACGGGCTCATCCTGCTCCTGCTGGCTCTGATTCTGGTATCCAAATCGAGCCTGATGCTCCTCGCCGCCCCGATGTGGGTCTTACTCGATATCGTGTTGGTGGCTATTCAGGACCGGTTCTTCTTCAGCAAGATGTTTGCCGGTTACGACAACTACAGGCGCCAGACTCCGATGCTAATCCCCAACCGGAGAAGCCTAAGCGCCTTTATTAATTCATTAAAGCAGAGCGGAGCCTAAATCCCCAGGAGGAATAAAATGACTACAGAAGCTGAATTACTCGTCCAGGGTAAAAATGAAGAACTATGGCAAAGGTGCTGCGGTTTTATCGACCTGAGCCTTAAAGACTGCATGGATATTCAGCGGCGGCTGCTCCGGGAGCAGCTGGAACTGCTCAAAAAGTGTAAGCTGGGCAAGAGTATAATGCAAGGCGCCGAGCCGGAGACGGTGGATGAATTCCGCAAGATGGTGCCGCTGACCACCTACGCCGATTACGAGCCGTTTCTGCTCACCAAAAACGAGCGTGCCCTGCCCCAGAAACCGTTATTCTGGCAGCACACCTCGGGACGGTCGGGCGAATACCCCTTCAAGTGGGTGCCGGTTACCAAACGGCAGTTTGCCGAACTGCGCACATTGCTCTTCGCCTGCTTAGCCTTC
>CAYQPY010000011.1:0-15242 GCA_964419705.1 uncultured Dehalococcoidales bacterium | reverse complement strand
GGAAGCCTACCAGGCGGATATAACCTACGGCGCCAGCAGCGAGTTCGGCTTCGACTACCTGCGCGATAACATGGTCACCGACCTGTCCCGCTGCGTCCAGCGCCCCCTGAACTACGCCATCGTCGACGAGGTGGACTACCTCCTCATTGACGAAGCCCGCACGCCGCTCATCATCAGCGCCCCCGATACGGAAGCGGGCCAGAAATACCAGATATTCGCCCGCCTCGTCCCCACCCTGAAAAAAGAGGTGGACTATACCATGGACGAAAAGACGCGCGCCGTCAGCCTGACCGACGACGGCATGACCAACATGGAGCGTATGTTGAGGCGCGAAGGGCTGCTCAAGGCGCCCAACCTCTACGACCCGGCTAACGCCGACCTGCACCGCTACCTGAGAAACGCCCTCAGCGCCAAGGAGGCCTACAAACGCGACCATCAGTACGTGGTCAAGGACGGCCAGGTCATCATCGTCGACGAGTTCACTGGCCGGATGATGTACGGGCGGCGCTACTCCGACGGGCTGCACCAGGCCATCGAAGCCAAGGAGCGCGTCAAGGTGCAGCAGGAAAGCCGCACCTACGCCACCGTCACCATCCAGAACTACTTCCGCATGTATGAAAAGCTGGGGGGCATGACCGGCACCGCCCTCACCGAGGCCGAGGAGTTCCACAAGATATACAAGCTCGATGTGGTGGTCATCCCCACCAACCGCGAAATGGTGCGTCAGGACCTCCCCGACTATATCTATAAAAACGAGGAGGCTAAATTCAAGGCGGTGGTGGGCGATATCGAGAAACTTTACAAGGAAGGCCACCCCGTGCTCATCGGCACGGTATCCATCGAGAACTCGGAGTATTTAAGCGACCTGCTCAAGAAGCGCGGCATCAAACACCACGTGCTCAACGCCAAGGAGCACACCAGAGAGGGCGAAATCGTCGCCCAGGCGGGCCAGCCCGGAGCGGTAACGGTAGCCACCAATATGGCCGGGCGCGGCGTCGATATTATCCTGGGGGGCAACCCCGAGGGCAGGGAAGAGAAGGAGTGGCAGAAGGCGCATAAGAAGGTGCTGGACATGGGCGGGCTCTGCATCATCGGCACCGAGCGCCACGAAGCGCGGCGCATCGATAACCAGCTCCGCGGCCGCGCCGGACGTCAGGGCGACCCCGGCAGCTCTCGCTTCTATATATCTCTGGAAGACGATATCGTACGCCGTTTCGGCGGCGACCGCATTAAGACCGTCATGGGCTGGGCAGGCATGGGCGAGGACACTCCCCTCGAGAACAAGTGGGTCAACCGCGCCATCGAAGCGGCCCAGGTCAAGGTAGAAGGCTACCACTTTGATATGCGTAAGCATTTGGTCGACTACGACGACGTGGTCAATAAGCACCGCGAGCTTATCTATGATGAGCGCAAAAAGATATTGAGCGGCTTCGACCTCAAGTCGAATATACTGTCCATGGTCAAGGACGAGCTGCAGTCTCTGGTGGAAACTCACACCGCCGGCGGTTACGGCGACGGCTGGAACATTGAGGGCCTGGTCGGCGAACTGGCCACCTTCTTCCCCCTCCCCCCCGACCTCAACGCCGAGACCCTATCGAAGATGGGGGCGCAGGAAATCAAAGACCAGCTCATCGGGCAAGCCGAATCCCTCTATGAAGAAAAGGAGAAAGATGTCGGCGCCGAAAAGATGCGCATACTGGAAAGGCTGCTCATGCTCCGCATCATCGACGGCCTCTGGGTGGAGCACCTCACCGCTATGGAGCATATGCGCCAGGGTATAGGGCTGCAGGCGTCGGCTCAGCGCGACCCGCTGGTCGCCTATAAACGGGAAGGGCACAGCATGTTCCAGAGCCTCCTGGCGGCTATCCAGCACGATATGGCCCATATCATCTACCGCGCCGGCATCGCTAAAAAAGGCGAAACCCCCCAGGGACAGGCGGCGCAGGCACCACCCCCCACCCCCATCCAGGCCCAGGCCCAGGCCGGCGGCGAGGCCAAGAAACGCCTCAAGGTAGCGGGCAAGAAGGTGGGGCGCAACGACCCCTGCCCCTGTGGCTCGGGGAAGAAGTACAAGCACTGTTGTGGAAGGTGAAAACCTCCCATGAAAAACGCTGAAATCGCCGCCATCTTTGACGACATCGCCGAAAGGTTGAAAGCCAAAAAGGAGAACATCTTCAAAATCAGGGCTTACCAGAAGGTCGCCCGCGCCATCGAAAGCCTGCCCGTGCCGGTGGAGCAAATGGTCGAAGAAAACAGGTTAAACGAAATCCCCGGGGCGGGGGAAGCCATCGCCAAAAAGCTCACCGAGCTGGTAAACACCAGCCAGCTGGAATACTACGAAAAGCTCAAAGCCGAATCACCCACAGAGTAAAAATCCGTGGACAACCAACTAACCGCCACCGAAACAACCCCCACTGCCGACAACCGGGCTATAACCCACCTCAAACAGGCCATAGCCAGCGGCAAAAACTGGTACATCGCCCTGCTCGAAGCCATCGCCCTCTGGAGCTCCGCCGAAGAAAGCTACCGGGGCCGCCGCTACCGCTACCTCATTGACGGCGAGGCTTTCGACTGGCTGCTGCTGGCGGAAAGGCTCTGCCGTGAGGTTGAAGACCTGCTGCCCGAAGAGGAAAAAACAGCCCTGCTCTTTCACGGCCAGCCGCCCGTCAAGATGAACGCAAAAGAATTCAAGGAGCTCATCGGCGGCGGCAAACACCACCAGTACCTCAACTATTTCTACGGCGTCACCGTGGAAGAGGCATTGCTCCAGGCGGTGCAGGACGAAATACGCAAGGAAAGGCGCATCTCCGGCTACAATAACGAGTCCAACCTGCTCAACGAGGCATACCGCCGCATCTACGGCGCCACCAGGGTGATACTGCTCAAGCGCTTCCGCCGCCAAAAGCGCTACCCCCAGCTAAAGTCCACCGGCCTGGACGAGCTCAAGGAATTCAGCTACTGGCTGTTTAAGTATCGGCTCCAGCAGTGCGACAAGGCGAGGGTCGCCAGCGACACCAAAAAGGCGCTGGAACGGCTAAAGCACAGCGGATTCAATAAGTGGGAAGACTAACACCCGCTCAATAAAGCCGAAACAAGCCAAAAACCGCTCTCCTCATAAGCGGGGGCGGTTTGCTTTGTCTTTAAGATTGAAAGCGGGCGAGTTGCTCTTGCAACCTCTCCAGCTTATCCTTGCGCTCGGCCAGCTTCCCCCGCTCTTTAGCCACCACCGCCGCCGGCGCTTTGGACAGAAAGGCTTTATCCTTGAGCCTGTCCTTCAGCGAGGCAATCTGTGCCCGGCTTTGGGCAATCTCCCCCCCCAGCCGTTTCCGCTCCGCTTTGAGGTCGACCATGCTCTCCATAGGGATAATGACCTCGGAGCTTTTGAGCACCAGCGCCAGCACGTTCTCGGTAGGTTTAGCCTCCCCCCTCCCCCGCTCAAAGCTCACCGGTTTGGCCCTGGCCAGACTCTGGATAGCGGGAGCGTAGGGGGTGATAGCGGGGTTAAGCTCGCCGGCGAAGACCCGCGCCTCAATCCACTTACTGCTCTCCACCTTATGCTCGGCGCGGGCGTTGCGGATGGCGCGTACTATCTCAATGATGGCTTCCATAATTCTCTCCGCCTCGGGGTCGACGGCTTTCTTGTCGGCCTCGGGGTAGGCGGCAACCACTATGGACTCGGTCTTTTGCCAGCCGGCGGGCAAACGTTTTTTCATTTGCTGCCAGAGCTCCTCGGTGACGAAGGGCATAAAGGGGTGCAGCAGCCGCAGCGAGGCTTCCAGCACATAGACCAGCACCGCTACGGGCGAGCTATCCTTGGTAGCTAGCCGAATCTTGGCGAACTCGATGTACCAGTCGCAGAACTCCCCCCATATAAAGTCGTGAAGCTGGCGCAGGGCTTCGCCGAACTGGAAGCTCTCCATCAGCTTGACGACGCTGGCGTTAGTGCGGCTGAGACGGCTCAATATCCAGCGCTCCTCCACCCCCAACCCCTCCCGCTTGATTTCGAGGGCGATATCTTCCGCCTCAAGGCTTCTCACCACGAAGCGGGCGGCGTTCCAGAGCTTGTTGGCGAAGTTGCGCCCGGCTTCCAGCCTGGCTTTGGTCAGGTTGATATCGTTCCCCGGCGATACGTCGGTGGAAAGGGCAAAACGCAGGGCGTCGGTGCCGTATTTATCCATGGTGTCGAGGGGGTCGAGCACGTTGCCCCTCACCTTGCTCATCTTCTCCCCCTTCTCGTCCCGCAGCAGCCCGTGCAGGTAAACGGTGCTGAAGGGTATATCGCCCACGTCCTCCAGCCCCATCATAATCATCCGCGCCACCCAGAAAAAGAGGATGTCGTAGCCGGTCTCCATCACCGTGGTCGGGTAGAAGTAGCGCAGCTCTTCGGTGTCGTCGGGCCAGCCCAGCGTCGAGTGCGTCCACAGCGCCGAGGAAAACCAGGTATCGAGCACGTCGGGGTCCTGCTCTATTTTTGACGAGCCGCACTGGGCGCATTTCTTAACATCGTCTACCGATACCGTCAGTTCGCCGCATTTCTCGCAGTACCAGACCGGGATGCGGTGCCCCCACCAGAGCTGGCGGCTGATACACCAGTCGCGGATATTCTCCAGCCAGTTGAGGTAGACCTTGGTAAAGCGCTCGGGGATGATGTTGATACGACCGCTGGTGACGGCTTCGATGGCCGGTTTGGCTAAAGGCTTGGTATTGACAAACCACTGACGGCTGGCTATGGGCTCGATCATCGTCTGGCAGCGCATACAGTGCCCCACCGAGTGCCCGTAGGGCTCGATCTTGACCAGCTGCCCCGATTCCTTCAGGTCGGCGACTATCGCCTCGCGGCACTGGAAACGGTCCATGCCCTGATACTTGCCGGCATTCTCGTTCATGGTGACATCGGGGTTCAGTATATTGACCAGCGGCAGGTCGTGGCGCTGGGCGACCTCGAAGTCCACGGGGTCGTGGGCGGGGGTAATCTTTACCGCCCCCGTGCCGAAATCGGGGTCGACGGCTTCATCGGCGATAACGGGTATCTCGCGGTTGACGGCGGGCAGGATGGCTTTCTTGCCCAACACCCCCTTGAAGCGTTTGTCCTCGGGATTAACCGCCACCGCCGTATCCCCCAGTATCGTTTCGGGGCGGGTGGTGGCCACGGTGATAAAATCTTTAGTCCCCGCCAGCGGATAGCGGACGTAGTAGAGGTTCCCCTGTATGTCCTTGTGGTCGGTCTCCAGGTCGGATAGCGCCGTGGCGCAGCGCGGGCACCAGTTGATAATTCGCTCCCCCCGGTAGATTAAACCCTTGTTGTAGAGGCGCTTAAAGGCGGTGCGCACCGCCCGGCTCGGCCCCTCCTCCAGGGTAAACTTCTCACGGCTCCAGTCACAGGAAGCCCCTACCCTCTGCTCCTGCTCGGTAATCGTCCGGCGGCACTCCTTAGCCCACCGGTACATTCTTTCCAGGAACTTCTCCCGGCCTATTTTGTGGCGGTCCGTGCCCTCTTTGGCCAGCTGTTGCTCCACCACCACCTGGGCGGCGATGCCGGCGTGGTCGATGCCCGGCAGCCAGAGTGCCGAGTCGCCCTTCATGCGGTGCCAGCGGGTCATTACGTCCTCCGGGGTGAGGAAACAGACGTGCCCCATGTGCAGCCCACCGGTGACGTTGGGCAGGGGCATGATGACGACGAAGGGCTTCTTCTTCGGGTCAATCTCGGCCCGGAAATAGCCCTTATCCAGCCAGAACTGGTACCACTTCCCCTCTACCTTGGCTGGCTCATAGGCTTTGGGCATATCATCTTTTGGTGTTTCCGCCATGATTACCTTTCAGGGTTTTTAAGAGAGGGGGCTTCGCCCCCTCTCTTATCTACAACTCCCCTTCCGTTTCCCTCCAGTCCTCGCTAACTAGCTATTGACAAACTCCATAACAAATGTTATATTAGACTTGAATCATTTCGGAGAGCACGCTATAAGGGTTAGTCCTTATGGGGTGCTTTTCACTTTTTATGTTCAAGTTTAGGCCTCAAATTATCCATATAATCAACCATACTCCCTGCCTCTTTCCTCAAGTACTGTGAACATCCGCCCTTACTAGCTGCTAATAGGCGTTTTAACTTGCCGTTCTGCCTCAAGTATTCAACTAAACAGCTGAAGTCCCCGTCACTAGTTACGATAACAGCCCCAGTGTAGTTATTAAGATCTATCATTACCCGTAGAACTAACTCAGCATCAACATTACCCTTATAGTTACCATACTTGTCTTTAATCGTAGGTTTGAATATCAAGTCAAAGCCGTACTTCTGTAGATTTGAGTACAATCGTCCCATTCCTGGGACTTTGCCAATAAAGTAATATGCTTTGACCACATCATACTTGTCTGTTAAATATTGCCTGAATTTTTTATAGTCCAATTGCCAACCAATGTTTATCACTGACAAGTGCAAGTTATTACCATCAATAAAGGCATAGTTAGTTTGAGGTTTTTTCACCCTTTTTTACCTGCTTCCTCACCAGCCCCACCACCCCATCCAGTATCTTATCGGCCACCTCTCGCTTGCTCATCAGGGGCAGTTTTTCCACTTTGCCCTTCTTGTCGATGATGATGACCCTGTTGGTGTCAACGCCGAAGCCGCTGTCGGCGGCGGTAATATCGTTGGCCACTATCATGTCCAGCTTTTTCCCCGCCAGCTTCTTTTTGGCGTTGGCGACTATATCGTTGCTCTCGGCGGCAAAACCGACCTTAACAAAATCGCCCTTGACCTCGGCCAGGATATCGGGCGTTCTCACCAGCTCCAGCTCCAGGCCAGCCATACCTTTCTTAATCTTGTCTTTGGCGGTGGTCCTGGGTTGGTAGTCGGTTACCGCCGCCGCCATAATCAGGGCGTCGGCTTTAGTTACCGCCTTAGCCACCGCTTTTTGCATCTCCAAAGTAGTTTTGACAGAAATGACCTTTATCCCGGCGGGCGCGGGAAGGGAGGTGGGCGCGCTAATCAATTTGACGTCAGCTCCTCTGTCCCTAGCGGCTTCGGCGATGGCGTAGCCCATCTTCCCTGAAGACGGGTTGCTGATATGGCGCACCGGGTCGATAGGCTCTTGGGTGCCCCCCGCCGTCACCACCAGCTTCTTACCGGCCAGGTCGCTCCGCCGCCCCAAAACCTGCTTTATGGTGCCGATAATCTTATCGGTATCGGCTAACCTACCCCGCCCCACCCCACCTGAAGCCAGGTGGCCATATTCGGGGTCGACGACAACAAAGCCACGGGCTTTAAGCTTGGCCAGATTCTCCTGAGTGATGGAATTTTCATACATGTTAGCGTGCATGGCGGGCGCCAGGATAATCGGTGCTTTGGTCGCCAGCACCACCAGGGCCGGCATTTCGTCGGCAATGCCCACCGCCAGCTTGGCAATCAGGGAAGCCGTCGCCGGCGCGATAACCACCAGGTCGGCCGCCTCACCGAGGGCGACATGCTCAATGGTGCTCTGGGAGTCGGGTTCGAACATGTCGGTAACCACCCCCCGCCCCGTAATGCTGCTCAGGGCGAGCGGGGCGATAAACCAGCTGGCGGCTTCGGTCATCACCACCTCCACCTTAGCCCCCTCCTTGGTCAGACGGCTGGCAATATCAGCCGCCTTATAGGCGGCGATGCTGCCGGTTATGCCCAACACTATGGTCTTATCGGTTAGCATTGTTTTCCTTTTATCAGGCTTGATTCATCTGGTAGATGAGCCTCAGTCCGATGAGGGTCAGGTCGGGGTTGACCACGTCGATGGCATCAGTGACCTTGGCGATAAGCTCGCCGTAGCCACCCGTAGCCACCACCTTAAACTTGCTGCCAAGCTCCTTGTGAATGCGCTCCAGCATCCCCTCCACCAGCGAGGCGTAGCCGTAGATAATCCCCGACTGTATAGCCGCCACCGTGTTAGAGCCGATAACGTGCTTGGGTTGGGCCAGCTCCACGCGGGGCAGTTGCGCCGTTCGGGTGAAGAGCGCCTCGGCGGCGGTGGCGATACCGGTGGCGATAATACCGCCGATGTAGTCCCCCTCTTTAGAGACGATACCGAAGGTGGTGGCGGTGCCCAGGTCGATGACGATTACGGGCCCCCCGTAGAGCTTATGGGCGGCGGCGGCATCGGCGATTCGGTCGGCGCCGACCTCGCGGGGGTTATCCATGCGGATGCTCACCCCGGTCTTGACCCCCGCCCCCACCACCAGCGGCGTGATATGAAAATAGCGCTCGACAAGCTCTTCAAAAGTAGATATCAGCGGCGGCACCACGCTGCACATCGCCACCGCCTTGATGTCGGTGGTCTCCAGCCCCTGCTGGCGCAGCAGGTTAAAGAGCAACGCGGCGTACTCGTCGGCCATGCGGTGGACGCCCGTAGCCATGTGCCAGGTAGCCCGCAGCTTCTCGCCCTCGAAGACGCCGAGCTTGGTGCTGGTGTTACCGATATCAACCGCTAACAGCATAACCTAGTCAGCCTCTTCGGCAGGTTCACTATGGCGAGTGGCCTTCAACTGCTTGATAACCAGGGGCAGTTCGGGCAGGAGGTCGGAAGCCACCATGCCAGCGTCGCCCAGCCTCTCTTTAACCGCCTCCCCGGCCATGCCGTGGACATAGACGCCCGCGGCGGCGGCGTCGAAAAGGTTTAAGCCCTGCGCCAGCAGCCCGGCGATAACCCCGCTCAAAACGTCCCCCGTCCCCGCCGACGCCAGCCCGGCATTAGCCACATGGCTTATCTGCGCCCGTCCGTCGGGGGCGGCGATAACGGTATGCGCCCCTTTGAGGACGATGGTCTTGTGCCACTCACTGGACATCTTCTTGGCCAGCCCTATTCGGTCGAGTTGTACCTCGTCCACGGTCATGCCCGTCAGCCGGGCCATCTCACCGGGGTGGGGGGTAAGGATGGCGTCCTCGGGCATCAGTTCCCACCATTTGGGCACACCCGCCAGGGCGTTGAGGCCGTCGGCGTCGAGAACCAGGTCCGGCAACTTGGGCTTGGCGGTCTTGGCTTTAGGGTGGGTAAGCAGTAAGGACCTGATAAACCGGACCGTCGATTCGTGTTGCCCCATACCGCAGCCCATAAGCAGCACGTTATACTGCTCTAGCTGGCGGAAGAGCAACTTGATAGCTTCCGGGGCAATGAGCCAGGGTCGGGACTCGGGCAGGGGCAGATAGGTCACCTCGGTCAACTTGTTGGCTAAAATAGACTGCAACCGCCCGGTGGCGGCCAGCGTCACCAGGCCCGCGCCGACCCTCATGGCGCCGTTACAGGCGAGATAAGGCGCGCCGATATAGTTTATGGAGCCGGCCAGCACCAGCACCTTGCCGAAACTGCCCTTGTTGGCCTGCGACGAGCGCTCGGGAAGCACCGATTTCGCCCACTCGTCGGCGAGGTATTCCGGACCGGCTTTCTCCTCGACAAATCCGGGCAGGCCGATGTCAACCACGCTTATCTCCCCCACCCTCTCGGCTCCGGGGAACTTAAAAAGCCCCGGCTTGGGAAAGGCCAGGGTGATGGTGTTTTCGGCATAGAGGCAGCCCGGGTCGACCTCACCGGTGTCGGCGTTAAGCCCCGAAGGCAGGTCCAGGGCGATGACTTTGATATCGGGGCGCTTAATCTTGGCCCGCCTCACCCTGTCCAGTATCATCAGCAACAGACCGGAAAAGGGTCGGGTGGTGCCGGTGCCGAAGAGGGCGTCGATAACAGTATCCACCGAAGCCAGCAGCTTGGTCAGTTCCTCCAGGTTTTCATCCTTGGCCGCCTCGATGCGTTTGATGCGGCGATCCCTTATCGGCTTGAGCGTGGGATCCCGGCCCGGTCTCTGCCCGAATAAATAGAGGAAGACCTTGGCTCCCGCGTCATGAAGGTGTCGGGCGACGACCAACCCATCCCCACCGTTGTTACCCGGTCCGATGAGAATCAGAACCTGCTGCTGGCGGATATCTTCCAGGATTCGCGCCGTCTCGTCGGCGACGGCCTGTCCGGCGTTCTCCATGAGCATCTCCATGGTTATGCCGGACCTGACGGAATTTGCCTCCAGCTGGCGCATCTGGTCAGTAGTTAGAACTTTCACTTCCCTCTACCTCCGTAAAGACTATCTTATCCAGATCGGCTTTCTCTTCTCAAGGAAGGCGCTCAACCCCTCGACGCTGTTTTCCCCGGCCATAACCATAGTGGCGTCGACGCCGGTGGCTTCCAGGGCATCATGGAAATTCAGGTCGAAATTGCGGTAAAGCGCCCGCCGTGCCTGGGTCAGAGCCAGCCCGCTGTTAGCCGTAAAACGCTTGATAAACTCTTCGCTCGCCTCTTTGAACTCGGCGGCGGGGACAGCCTTGGTCACCAGCCCGATTCTCTCCGCTTCTTTAGCGCTGATGCTGTCCCCGGAGAGGATAAGCTCGAACGCCTTCTGCCGCCCCAGTATTCTGGGGAAGAGCACCGAGGCCGGCGGCGGATAAACCCCCAGCTTAATCTCGGGCTGTCCCAACTGCGCCTTCTCCGAGGCAATCGCCAGGTCGCAGCCGGCCACTATCTCGCAGCCCCCACCCAGCGCCACCCCGTTGACCAGGGCAATAGTCGGCTTATCTACTGCGATTAGCGATACGAACAACTTGTGGAAGACCTCAACCATCTTGGGCAGCTTATCGCCCAGGTGGTCGCCGACAGCAACCCCCGCCGAGAAGGCTTTTTCTCCCGAGCCGGTAATGGCCACCACCTTGACCTCGTCATCCTCTTTCAGCTCGGCCAGCGCCTGGCTCATCTCCTCCAGGGTATCGATATCCAGGATGTTCAAGGGCGGCCGATTAAGGGTAATCCTGGCGGCTCCGTCTTTCTTCTCCAGCAGGATGTTCTTAAAAGCCATCGTTTCTCCCCTCTGCTATTATCAACTTGAAGTGTAGCAATATACTGGGCTGCGGTCAAGAGAGGCGGATGCACTATTCGCCCCCCAGCCCCTCCAGACGGCGCGTCATTGCCCGCCAGTGCGTCCCCCGCCAGTAGAAACGCCCGCAGGACGGGCACTGGCGGAACTGCTCCTGCGTCTTAAAGACGTAGGGCGGCACCAGCCCCTCTATCTCCGCTTTTTTCCTTTCCACCAGGGGCTGGTTGCATTCAAGGCAGAGGCTGAAGGGATTAAAACGGCAGTCGAGGTTAAAGCTGTCGATTAACTGGCGAATCTGTCGTTGGGGCTGATCGCTGGCGATGAGCAGCGCCTTGAGCTTACCCCTGGTCACCAGCCGCCGCTGCATAATGCGGGTGTCCCGGGTTAATATCACCCGGCCCTCTTTGAGAGCAATAGCCACCAGCTCGGCATCGTTCTCGCCCCGGAAGAACAGGGCGTCGTAGCCCATGAGCCGCAGCCACCGGGCCAGCTTGCCCACATTGTGGTCGACGATAAACTTCGGGGTGTCTGGCATACCACCCCCCGTACGCGTTTTTGCAGACTAACGTGCTTTTGCCGGCTAAGGCAGTCTAAAGATTAATCTCCATCCCCTCATGGGCGAGGGTTATGGAAGCGTCCAGGGCTTTAGCCACCGCCGCCACCTCCACCGCGATGTCCTTCTCCAGGTTCGGGCTCATGTGTACTATTATGACACGGGGCAGATAGCCCTTGAGCTCCCTGAAGCCCTCAAGCTCCCGCTGCAACAGCGCGGGCGTAAGGTGTCCCCCACGCGCCGCCCACTCCGTAAACTTACTGGAGCCGGTAACCTCGATGATAAGCAGCTGCGGGGAAACATTTTCCCAGCTTTCGGCCAGCCCCGGCCCCGTGTCCCCGGTGTAGAAAAACGTCTTATCGTCAGCGGAAGTCAACTGGTAGCCCACGGTGGGCACGCCGTGCTTTACGGGGACGGGCAGGACGTCGTAGCCCAGAATCTTCTGCGCTTTATTCGGCTCGATGACGCTGAATTTAATGCTGGGCTTATCGAGCGGCTTCTGGCGGAAATCGGGGTAAATCACCTCGTTCATCAGGTTGTTTTCCAGCACCTCGAAAACCGACGGGATGGAGTATATGGTGGTGTGAGCGCCGCCCAGGAAAAGGTTCATGGATAGTGTCGGTATATCGCGCACGTGGTCGTAGTGCTGGTGGGTGAGCAGCACCGCCTTGATTTTCTGCTGCTCTTCAAATGATAAGCTGGAGCTAAGCCCGCCGACGTCTACGGCTAAAACCTCGTCAACCAGCAGGCTCACCATCCTGGTGTCTTTCGTCTCGCAGTTGTGCGCCCCCAGAAAACGAATCTTCATCTTTTAGTCACTCACTCTCTAGTCATAAACTAATCCCAAAAACGTAAGGGGTTGAAGTTGGTGCGGCGGTCATAGCTGTCGACGCCCTCCTTCCGCTTCAGGTAGCCGACCACGGCGTAGGTGGCGGGCGTGGCGGCGACTTCAATCACTACTTTAAACAGCCACTGGCTCAGGATTACCGTGGGCATGAAGAAGGGGGTGCCGAGGGTGGCTATGGTGGCAAAGACGGCGGTATCCAGCCCCTCCCCGATTATGGTCGAGCCGATGGTTCGGCTCCAGAGCCAGCGCCCCCTGGTAAAAATCTTCATCCTGGCCAGTATGTAGGAGTTGGCGAACTCCCCGACCAGGTAGCCGCAGACGGAGGCGAAGAGCAGCCGCGGCGTATAGCTCAGTATGCTCTCGTAGGCTTCATGCAACTCCCAGCCCGACGCCGCGGGCATAATCTGCCCTATCCAGGCGAAGATAACGAAGATAAGGTTACAGGCGAAACCGAGCCAGATAACCCGGCGGGCGACGCGGTAGCCGTAGACCTCGGTAAGCACATCCCCGATGATATAGCTTATGGGGAAGATAAAAACGCCGGCGAAGACGATAAAGGGCCCCAGGCTTATCATCTTGACCGAAATTATATTGGCGGTGATAAAACAGGTGACAAAGAGGGCGGCAATAATAAGCAGTCGGTGCGAGACCTTCATCTTAATATCTTAACCGTTATATCCAGCCAGTTTAAATCCAGTGGTGGCGACGGAACAAATAGAGCATGCCGGCTACCACCACCGCCCAGATGGAGAAGACGATGAGGAAGGAATAGTGCGACTCCTGGAAAGGCAGGGGCACGTTCATCCCGTAGATAGAGGCGATTACCGTCAGCGGCAGCAGGATGGTGGCGATAACGGTCAGCATGCGCATAACCTCGTTGGTGCGATTAGAAGCCAGGGAATCGTAGGTATCGTTCAAGCCCTCGATAATCTCTTTATACTCGTCGAGGGCGTCCCATATCTTGTCCAGATGGTCGACGGTATCCCCGAAATAGACCTCCATGTCCATCTTCGAAAAGCGACGTATCTTGGGCTCTAAGCCCCCGATAACCGCCCTCATCGGCCAGATAATGCGGCGGAAGGAGATAACGTCACGGCGCAGGGTGGAGATTTCCCTCACCGTCCTCCGCGCCTTCACGGCGAAGATAGCGTCCTCCACCGCCTCGATGTTGCCCCCGATTTTATTGAGTATGGGTAAGCAGTAGTCCACCAGACGGTCAATGATGCGGTAGAGCAGGTAGCCCGAACCCTGGCTGAAGTGCTCCTGTCTTATATCTTCGTCGGTCTGGCACTGGTCGAACAGCTTCACCAGCGGCTTGAGGTCGCCCTTGTGCAGCGTAATCAGGTAGCCCGGCCCGATGAAAACCGAAACCTGGCTGGGGGTGGTCACCCTGGCTTGAGCGCTGAACACGGGAAAGTGAAAGACCAGGAAAAGGTATTCGTCGTAGCGGTCTATCTTGGGCCGCTGGATGCGGCTCAGGCAGTCGTCCAGGTCGAGGGGGTGGAAGGGGTAGTTATCCGCCAGGTAGTCCGTCTCCTCCTTGCCTGGAGACTCGATATTGATCCAGGTCAGCCCGTCTCCCGTCACCGACTCAATATTGAGCTTCCCCACCTCGGGAACAGCCGCCTTTTTGCCTCTTCTCATCCTCGGGATTGCCATGATATTATCCCCCGCTTAAACTCGCCCTATTCTACCATAATCGTTGCCAAATAGCACCGTATCTGCTATATTCTATACAAGCCATCGGGTGCGTTATGAAAGCCAAGTTTAAGCCCTCCTGGGGCGACAAATTAAAGATTAGAATCAAGAAGGCGCTGGGAATGCATATATTCCTCTGCGATAGCTGCAAATGGGACTGGCGCAGCACCTGTCATCGCCCCGAAAGGCCCAATGCTACCTGGTGCCCCGACTACGCCAAGCGTGGTAAATAGCCTAGCTTCTCTCTAAGACTACCGCCATCCCCTGCCCGCCGCCGATACACAGCGTAGCCAACCCCAGCTGGTAGTTCCGCCGCGTCATCTCGTGCATCAGGGTCACCATAATTCGGGCTCCCGTGCAGCCGATGGGGTGCCCCAGCGAGATACCGCTGCCGTGGGGGTTTACCTTCTCGGTGCCGATGCCCAACTCTTTCATCACCCCGATAGCCTGAGAGGCAAAGGCTTCATTTAATTCTATGCAGTCTATATCTTTAAACTCGACTCCGGCTAATTTAAGCGCTTTTCTAGCCGCGGGCACCGCCCCCAACCCCATAAAGGCGGGGTCGACGCCACCCGAGGCGTAAGACCTGACTTTGGCTATCGGCTTCAAGCCCAGCTCTTTGGCTTTGTCCACCGACATCACCACCATAGCGGCGGCACCGTCGGTTATCCCCGAGGCGTTGCCCGCCGTCACCGAGCCGTCCTTCTTGAATACTGCGGGCAGTCTGGCCAGCGATTCCATGTTGGTTTCGCGGGGGTGCTCGTCGGTGTCGAACGGCTTCATCTCTTTCTTAACCCTGACCTCGACGGGCACTATCTCCTGGCGGAAGGTGCCGTCCTTTATCGCCGCTAGAGCCCGCTGGTGGCTGAGCATAGCCAGCTTGTCCTGCTCCTCGCGGCTTATGCCGTATTTATCGGCGATATTCTCCGAAGTCAAGCCCATGTGGTAGTCGTAGAATATCTCCCACAGCCCGTCATGGACCATGCCGTCGACCATTTCGGCGTTGAACATCCGGGCCCCCCAGCGAGCGCTGGGCAGGTAGTAAGGCGCGGCGCTCATGTTCTCCATACCGCCGGCGACGATGATTTCGGCATCGCCCGCCTTGATGGCCTGGGCGGCTAAAGCTACCGACTTCATCCCCGAAGCGCAAATCTTGTTCACCGTGTAGGCATTCACCTCTTTGGGAATGCCCGCGTTAATCGCCGCCTGGCGGGCGGTATTTTGACCCTGCCCCGCCTGGAGGACGTTGCCCATGATAACCTCGTCCACCCGCAC
>CAYQPY010000010.1:0-17066 GCA_964419705.1 uncultured Dehalococcoidales bacterium | reverse complement strand
AGAGCACGTTCTTGGTAAGAACGGGGTCACCAGTTCGAATCTGGTTGTGGGCTTTAACTAAAGGGGGTTAAAAAATGGCAAAGCAGAAGTTCGAACGGACCAAGCCCCATTGCAACGTGGGCACCATCGGTCATGTCGACCATGGTAAGACAACACTGACTTCGGCAATAACTATGGTATTGTCTAAGGCAGGGGGTACCGACTATCGCGCCTTTGAGAGCATCGATAATGCTCCCGAAGAGAAGGCGCGCGGTTTGACCATAGCCATTGCCCATATTGAGTATGAGACCGAGAAGCGCCACTATGCCCATATCGATTGCCCGGGGCACGCCGACTTTATCAAGAACATGATTACCGGCGCGGCCCAGATGGACGGCGCTATCCTGGTGGTAAGCGCCCCCGATGGGCCCATGCCCCAGACCAGGGAGCATGTCCTGCTGGCTCGCCAGGTGGAGGTTCCCTACATCGTAGTGGCTCTCAACAAGATAGACGCCCTCGATGACGAAGAATTGCAGGAGCTGGTGGAGGTGGAGACTAGGGAGTTGCTGACCAAGTATAAGTTCCCCGGCGACGATTTGCCGGTGATAAAGCTGAGCGCCCTCAAGGCTCTGGAGTGCGGCTGCGGCAAGCGTGAGTGCCAGTGGTGCGGCGGCATCTGGAAGCTGATAGACGCCATCGACGAGTATATTCCCACGCCGGTACGGCCCAAAGACCAGCCCTTCTTGATGCCGGTGGAGGATGTCTTTAGCATCAAGGGTCGCGGCACCGTGCCTACGGGTAGGGTGGAGCGTGGCGTGATTAAGGCCGGCGACGAGGTTGAGATAGTGGGCCTGCACCACGAGCCGCGCAAGACGGTGGCTACCAGCCTGGAGATGTTCCACAAGATTCTGGACGACGCCGAGCCTGGAGACGCCGTCGGTATTCTGCTTCGGGGCATGGAGCGGGATGACATCGAGCGGGGTATGGTCATAGCCGCCCCCGGTTCGATTAAGCCGCATACCTATGCCGATGCCGAGGTCTATGTTTTGAGTAAGGAGGAAGGGGGCAGGCATACCCCGTTCTTTAACGGATATAAGCCCCAGTTCTATATCAGGACTACCGATGTTACCGGCACCATCGAGCTGCCCGAAGGGGTGGAGATGGTTATGCCCGGTGATAATATAACCATGAAGATTAAGCTTATCTACCCGGTGGCTCTGGAGAAGGGCTTGCGTTTCGCTATCCGGGAGGGGGGTAAAACGGTAGGTGCCGGCACTTTTAGCCGCATCATTGAATAGAAATGGCAAGAAAGTCTGAAGCCAGAGTTATTATCCATCTTGCCTGCACCCAGTGCAGCGAGAGGACATATACTTCCACTAAGAACAAGCGGAATGATAGTCAGCGCTTAGAGCTGAAGAAGTATTGCCCCCGTTGCCGCAGCCATACCCTGCACAGGGAGACGAAATAGTGCGGCAGCGAGAGGCTTTTGAGGCCGTTTGATGACTCATCGCACTGCTACCAAGAAGCGTTCCCGTTTTCGGTTCATTGGCGAGATTATCGCCGAGCTGAAGAAGGTGGTCTGGCTCTCCAGGCGAGAGGCGGTTTACCTGACCTTCCTGGTGCTGATGGTTACCGTGGCCGTGGGTATAATGCTGGGCGCCTTTGACTGGGGTTTTACTAAAATCGTGGATAAATTCTTTCTGGGTGGATAGGGGCCTGGCTCTTTTCCAGTTTCAACTATTTGTTTAAGTGAGGGGTTTTTGGTGGCTGAGAAGCAAAATAAGGTGGCGGAAAGTCAAAAAGAGTGGTTTGTGATTCATACCTATTCCGGGTATGAAGAACGGGTTAAGAATAATCTTGAGCAGCGCAAAAAGTTTATGGACGGCGCTGAAGAGGTTGGCGATATAATCATACCCACGGAGATGGAAATAGAAGTCAAGAATGGGCAGCGGCGGAATGTGGATAAGAAGATATTGCCTGGTTACATCCTGGTCCAGATGAATATGAGCGACCAGAGCTGGAATATTGTGCGTAACACGCCCGGGGTCACCGGTTTTGTCGGCAGCGGCACCAAGCCGACGCCCCTGCTCGAGGACGAGGTCAACAAGATTCTAAAGCAGATGGCCGCTGAAGCCCCCAAGGTCAAGGTCGGCTTTCGCAAGGGGCAGAGCGTAAGGGTGACCAGCGGGCCTTTTATTGATTTTGTCGGCGTGGTAGATGAAATAAGCACTGATAAGGGCAAGGTCAAGGTGCTTCTCTCGCTGTTCGGGCGGGAGACGCCGGTTGAGCTTGACTTCTTACAGGTGGAGAAACTCTAGGAGATAAAGTGGCTAAGAAGGTTAAAGCCGTAATTAAGTTGCAGATTCCCGCGGGCAAGGCGAACCCGGCACCGCCGGTGGGGCCGGCCCTGGGGCAGCACGGGCTTAATATTATGGCCTTTTGTAAGCAGTATAACGACCGCACCGCCAAACAGGAGGGCTCTATTATCCCGGTGGAGATAACCGTCTTCGAAGACCGTTCCTTCACCTTTGTCACCAAGACGCCGCCGGCTACCGATTTGCTCAAAAAGGCGCTGGCGCTGGAAAAAGCCTCCGGCGAGGCCGGTCACGAGACGGCGGGCAAGATAACCCGAGCCCAGCTTCGCGAGATAGCCGAGATTAAGGCTAAAGATTTAAACGCTACCACTGTTGAAGGGGCGGAGCGCATTATCGAAGGCACCGCCCGCAGTATGGGGATTGAGGTGGAATAAAGTGACTAAACACGGCAAGAAATACGCCGAGGCGCTGAAAGCGGTGGATAGGGACAAGACCTATACCCCGGAAGAGGCCGTCGGTATCGCCAAGAAGGCGTCTTTTACCAAATTCGACGAGACGGTTGAGCTTCACCTCCGTATGGGGATAGACCCGCGCGACGCTACCCAGCAGGTGCGCGGCGTGGCTCTGTTGCCCCACGGTCTGGGCAAGAAGGTGCGCGTGCTGGTTTTTGCCCAGGGTGATGCCGCCCGAGCCGCCGAAGCCGCTGGCGCCGACGCCGTCGGTGCCGAAGACATGGTCAAGAAAATCGAGGACGGCTGGCTGGAGTTCGACACCGCTATCGCCACCCCCGATATGATGGGCAAGGTGGGCAAGCTGGGTAAAATCCTAGGGAGGAAGGGGCTGATGCCCAACCCCAAGTCGGGGACGGTGGTGGCGGCGGAGAATATCCCCCGCGCCATCGATGAAGCCCGCAAGGGGCGGGTGGAGTTTAAGCTCGACCGCCAGGCTATCATTCATGTCGTCCTGGGCAAGGTTAGCTTCGAGGAAGAAAAGTTGCTGGCTAACCTGACGGCGGTCATCGAGGCGATTATGAAGGCTAAGCCCAGCGGGGCTAAGGGACAGTATGTTAAGACCGCTGCTTTAACCACTGCCATGGGGCCGGGGATAAGGCTCGACCTTAAACCAGCCCTGTCTTTAACTTCCAGTTGATAGTTCATAATACAGAGTGAAAGGGGATATCTGATGGCGGACGTTGCTATTGTCGGTGCCGGCCAGAGTGTTTTTAGCCGTAACTGCGGCGTGTCAATCCGGGAGCTGGCTTTTGATGCCTTTAAGGAGTCGCTGGAGGGGGTGGATATCACCACCGCTGATATCGACGCTTCCATTATCTGTTCCGCTCCGGAGTATGATAAGCAGCGCTCACCGGCCGGCTTGATATCGGAGTACCTGGAGCTGACCCCCAAGCCGAGCTTCTACGTGGAGACGGTTTGTTCCTCCAGCAGCACGGGCTTACGAGTCGCCTGGTCGCTGATAAAATCGGGCCTGCACAAGGTAATAGCGGTAATCGGTTTTCAGAAGATGTCCGAGCTTTCCTCCCGCGACGCTGCCGAGCGAATGGGGCGGGGGGCGGATATAATCTGGGAATCGCCCTTCGGGCTGACCATGCCCGCGGGTTACGCTATGTACGCCCGCGCTCATATGGATAAGTACGGCACCACCGAGGAGCACCTGGCCAAGGTGCGGGTCAAGAATTCGCACTATGGGGCGAACAATCCTAAGGCGAACTACCGCAAGGAGCTGAGCCTGGAGGATATCCTGAAATCGGATGTGATAACCAGCCCGCTTAAAAAATTCGACTGCTGCGCCAACGCCGACGGCGCTTCCTGCGTTATCGTCGCCCGGGGCGACGTGGCTAAAAGCATCACCGAAAAGCCAATCTGGATAATGGGGCTGGGGGCGGCTACCGATACTATGACCATGGCGGGCCGAAAGCTGCTCACCGGCCTGGAGTGCGCCCGGGAAGCCGCCAAGCAGGCCTACAAGATGGCCGGCGTCAAGCCGCAGGATATCGACGTCGCCGAGGTTCACGATTGTTTTACCGTCTCCGAGATTTTAGCCTACGAAGACCTGGGCTTCGCCAAGCCCGGGGAGGGGGCGGGATTGATTGAAGATAAAGCGACCTACGTCGACGGCAAGATACCGGTCAACGTTGACGGTGGCTTGCTCTCCAAGGGTCATCCTATAGGCGCCACCGGCGGCTCCCAGCTCAGAACAATTGTTCGACAGCTGCGGGGCGAGGCTACCGAGGCCCAGGTTAAGGGAGCCGAAATAGGGCTGGTGCATAATATCGGTGGCATCGGGCAATACGGTAATGTAACCATTCTCAGGAGGTAGCTTAATGGGCTTTGAGAATTTCGGCACGGTCAGTTTTACCACGGAAGCCAGGGTGGCTGATTTTGTCACCTACCTGGAACAGGGCAAGGTGATGGCCACCCGCTGTCCCAGGTGCGGGAGGAGCTATTTCCCGCCCAAGGCCGATTGCCCCAGTTGCCTGTCGGGGGAGGTGGAGTGGTTCGAGGTCAAGGGCAAGGGTAAGCTGGCTACCTATACCATAGTCAATTACGGGCCGTCCGGCTTCGAGGACGACGCCCCCTATATACTGGCGCTGGGCGAGTTCGAGGGGGGCCTACAGATTTTGGCCCGCTTGAGCAAGGATATTGCGCCCGGCGATATCAAGGCGGGCATGAGCCTGGAGGTCGTTTCGCTAAAGCGGCCTGATGGCAGAATCAGTTACGAATTCAAAAAAGGCTAGGTAAGATAAGGAGGTCAAAAATGGCGGAGAGAAAGGTTTGTATTCTCGGCGGCGGCATGAGCAAGTGGGGGGTGCGCGAGGCAAGCATCATAGACATGGCTCAGGAAGCGGCCAAGGACTGCTTTGACGATGTTCCCGCGCTCAAAAAAGAGGATGTGGACGGTCTTCTGTTCGCTTCTTCTTACTGCGGGCGGCGCTCTTTCCAGGTCAACGCGGCTCCGGTCATAGCCGAGCGCATCGGCATTAAGCCCACCAGCATGTGCACCAGGGTGGATACGCTTTGCGCCGGCGGCAGCTCGGGCATTATCCTGGCTACGGGGCTGATAACGGCCGGGATGGCTGATATTATTATAGTTGCCGGCGGTGAGAAGCTCTATACGCCGCAACGGTGGGAGACCTATTACAGCGAGCTGGCTTCTATAGACCATGATTGGGACGGAGCCCAGGGCATAGGTTTGCCGCCTCCCTTCTTCAGCATGACCGCCCAGGAGCATATGAAGCGCTACGGCACGACCAAAGAGCAACTTGCCGCGGTATCGGTGAAAAACCGCCGTAACGGCTTAAACAACCCCAAGGGGCATTTCCAGAAAGAGGTTACCTTGGAGGAGGTTATGGCCGCCAGGCCGATAGCCCCGCCACTGGGACTCTTCGACTGCACCCCGGTTACCGACGGCTGCGCCGCCGTGATTTTAACTCATGAAGATAAAGCTAAAGAGCTTAGCGATAAGCCCCTGGTTTACGTGAGGGGGGCGGCTCAAGCCACCCTTCACAGTATGTCGATGAACTGGCCGGGCGAACACCTGGCCGACTGGGTCCACCTGAGGACAGCCGCCAAGAGGGCTTATGAGAAGGCGCGGGTTGGGCCCGAAGACATCGATGTCGCCCAGACCCACGATTGTTTTACCATCTCCGAGGTTATCGAGATGGAGGACCTGGGCTTCTGTAAGAAGGGGGAGGGGGGACCCTTTGTCGAGTCGGGACAGAGCGATTTCGGCGGCAAGATTCCGGTAAACACCGACGGCGGGCTGCTCTCCTGCGGTCATCCCTTCGGCGCCACCGGTATCCGCCAGGCACGCGAGATAACCTACCAGCTACAGGGCAGAGCCGTCAAGCAGGTGGAAGGCGCTAAGATAGGGCTGACGCATAACCTGAGCGGACTTAACGTCGAGCATACCATACTCATCTACGGACGAGAGCCCTAAGAATACAAGAAACTATAATAAGGGGGGAGCCATGACAGTACTGGGAGTACCAATTTTAGACGGTTTATATCCGTCGACGATGGACCTTTATCCCTTGCAGGCCCCGGAATTCAACCGGATTCACCCGTTTTACGAAAACCTGAAGCAGAACCGCTTCACCACCACCAGGTGTAAGAAGTGCGGCAGTACGCCTTTCCCGCCGCGGGTCGTCTGCCCGAAGTGCAATTCGGATGACATGGAGTGGGTGGACCTGCCCACGCAGGGCAAGGTGCTGCGCTTTACTGAAGAGGTGGCCGGAGTGCCCCACGGCTTTACAGCGCCCCTGATTCACGGTCTGGTCGACCTGGGCGAGGGACGCAAGCTCATCACCCGCATTGTTAACTGCAAGGAGGGAGAGCTTAAAGAAGGCGCTACCGTCAAGCTGTCTGTCTTTGACATTCCAGCCATGGTGGTGGAGAAGAGGGGCGTGATGGAGGAAAGGCCGAGGGTATTTTTTGCCTTCGAGCCGGTAAAGTAGTAAAATAGAAAAAATATAATAAAACGTTTCCTGAGACAGTGGGTGCCTTTAAGGCTCAAATCAGTTGCCTGCCGAGGATAATCGAGGATTTTAGTGTTAAGTCCTTGTGCGGCAGGCGCAAGGGCTTAATTTTTATAGGGGGTGATGAATAGTGGCCACTAAGGAAAAGAAGGCGCAGATTATCGATAGCCTGCAGGAGGTTATTTCCCGATGCAGCGTCGGCGTTCTCACCGACTATCGGGGGCTGACGGCGGCCGAGATGACCCAGCTGCGCCGCCAGTTACGAGAGGCCGGCGTTGAATACCGGGTGGTGAAGAATACGCTGGCGCGCTTTGCCGCCGAGAGGGCGGGCAAGGACGAGCTGGTCGGTTTCTTCGAGGGGCCGGTGGCGATTGCCTTCGGCTACGGCGATATAACCGAGCCGGCCAGAGCCCTGGCCGCCTATGCCGAAGAGTCCAAGGTAGAGATGACGGTCAGAGGCGGCTTTTTACCCGACAGGATGCTTACCCGGGAGGAAGTCGGAACCCTGTCGAAACTACCATCGAGGGAGATTTTGCTGGCCAGGGTCGTGGGCGCAATACAGAGCCCCATCGCGGCTTTGGTCAACCGTCTTAGCGCCCCGATGACGGGACTGGCGGTGGTGCTGCAATCAAGGATTAAACAATTGGAGGGAGAATAAGATGACAGCAGAAGAAGCCAAGGGCAAGAAAGAGGAGAAGCCCGAAGCTGAGGTAAAGGAACCCGAAGCCAAGGCTGAGGCTAAAGAGCCCGAAGTCAAAGAACCCGAAGCCCAACCGGAAGCCAAGGCTGAAGAGAAGGAACCGGAGGCCAAGCCGGAGGTCAAGCCTGAAGCCAAAGCACCTGAGGCTAAGCCGGAGGCCAAGCCAGAAGTCAGGCCGGAGGCGAAACCCCCGGTCAAGGCTGAGGAGAAGAAGCCGCCCAAGAAGTTATCCAAGGGCATCGCTGACATTATGGCGACCATCAAGAAGATGACCGTTCTCGAGCTGGCGGAGCTGGTGAAGGCTCTTGAGGACGAGTTCGGCGTCAGCGCTTCGGTGGCGGTAGCGGCACCAGCCGCGGGTGGGGCGGCGGCTCCAGCGGCGGCTGAAGAGCAGACGGAGTTCAGCGTTATTCTCAAGGACATAGGGGCCAACAAGATTAACGTTATCCGTGCCGTCAGGGAGATGACGACGCTGGGGCTGAAGGAAGCTAAGGACTTCGTCGAGAGCGCTCCGCAGACGGTGAAAGAGGGAGTTACCAAGGACGAAGCTGCTACCACGAAGCAGAAACTGGAAGCGGCCGGCGCTACCGTTGAAGTAAAATAGAGCGGGAGTTATTCGGTGACTTCTGGCGACTATCTTATACCTATCGCTATAGGTGGCTTTTTTGCCATCGTGGGTGTCATCTTGTTTTTTTTGGGTCGGGGAGAAGAGCATAGATACTACGATTCCCTGGCCCAGCGCCCTGACGCCAGGGAGTTCCTGGAGCGGTGGCCGGAGCGCCCCCGGCTGGGAGCACTGAAGATAGGCGGCTGGATAGCCCTGGTTGTGGGCGGGCTGCTGATGATTATGGGTGGCGCCTTCTGGCTCTGGGGCTAGAGAGCCCGCGTTACCAGGATTGCCTCTCGCCCTCAAGTATCGGAGTCATTTACCTCGACATACGGGATATGCCCTATGTTGACGGGTGTTTTTAATGGTGAATGTAGTTAATACTCAAAACGGCGGCAAGGGTTACCGGTTTTATGTGCTCACCCTGGCGGCGTTTACCTTCACCTTTACCGTCGCCATGCAACAGATTTGCATGTCCGTCCTCTTCACAGAGATAGCCGAGGACCTTGGCATGAGCCTGGTGGAGGTGGGCATAATCTGGGGCATACCGGCCTTTGCCGGTTTGTTTATTGTCTTCGTTGCCGGCCTGCTCACCGACCGTTTTGGCGCCATTCGCGTCATGGGTATTGCCTGTATCCTGTCCGGAATCCTCGGTGCCCTCAGGGGCACCACCGATGACTTTTTCAGCCTGGCTTTGGTCACCTTCCTCTTCGGAATTTCCATGTGGGTTATCCCCAGCAGCGTCTTTAAGACTACCGCCACCTGGTTTTCGGGGAGGAAGCTGGTTGTCGCCAACGGCGTGGTGTCGGCGGGGATGGGGCTGGGCTTTACCGTTGGCGCCTTGATTAGCGCCACCACGCTTTCCCCCTTGCTGGGCAGCTGGCGGGGCGTTGTGTTCCTCTATGGCGGCATATCCGTCCTCATCGGTCTGATCTGGCTGTTCACCGTTAAGGAGCATCACCAGCGGCACCTGGGGGCGGCGCCGACTAAAATACCGCTGCGCCAGTCAATCGCGCGCGTGTTTCCTATGAAGTCCCTCTGGTTTCTCGGTTTGACCCTGTTGGGCTTTTCCGGCTGTGTTCAGGGGGTGATAGGTTACCTGCCCACCTACCTGCGCGATATCGGCTGGACGGTAGCCAGCGCCGACGGCGCTCTGACCGTTTTTAGCGCCCTCAGCACGCTGGGGGTTATTCCGATGGCTTTATTATCGGCCAAGGTTGGCTTGAGGAAAGTCGTCCTTTTCCCGGTGTTGATAGTTACCATCGTCGGCGTCGCCCTGTTACCGGTGGTTGGTGTCGGTATGGTGTGGGTGATAATGATAATAGTGGGCGTTGCCCGTGACGGCTTTATGGCTGTCGCCCTCACCATAAGCACCGAAACTAAGGGGGTGGGGGTGGTCTATGCCGGCACCGCTATGGGTCTGACGCAGACCCTTTTGAATGTGGGTTCTCTTAGCTCTCCCGCCCTGGGCAACAGCCTGGCCGACCCCGCCAACCCCGCCTCGCCCTATCCCTTCTTCCTCTGGGCGGCTTTCGGGCTGCTGGCGCTAATCGCTTTTTGCTTCGTCAGGGAAACGGGGTGGCAGAATAAACCTCAATTATTGAAGTGAAGCTTCAATCTACCCCGACTAAACCAGGCTCCGGGGTCGATACTGAATAGCCTCGGCGATGTGGGTGGCTTTGATGATATCGGTGTTTTCCAGGTCGGCGAGGGTGCGGCCTATCTTGAGGATGCGGTGGAAGGCGCGGGCGGAGAGGTAGAGTTGCTTCATGGCCGCTTTGAGCAGGCTCTGGGCCGATTCCTCGGTTTTACAGTATTCCCTGACCTCGGTAGGCGTCATTTCGGCGTTACAGGCTAACCCCGTCCCCTTAAAGCGCTGGCGCTGGGTCGAGCGCGCCGCCTCGACCCTGTTTTGGACCTTCTCCGATTCTTCCCCCAGCCTGTCGTCAGCCAGCTTTTCGTAGTCGATATGGGGCACCTCGACAAAGATATCGACGCGGTCGATGAAGGGCCCGCTCATTCGCTTCTGGTAGCGGGCGACCAGGCTCGGCGAGCAGGTGCACTGCTTGAAGGGGTCGCCGTAGTAGCCGCAGGGACAGGGGTTCATCGCTCCCACCAGCATGAAGTTGGCCGGGAAGGTGACGCTACCAGAAGCGCGGCTGATGGTGATTATCCTGTCTTCCAGGGGCTGGCGCAATACCTCAAGCACGGCGTGCCCGAACTCGGGCAGCTCGTCGAGGAACAAGACCCCCCGATGACTGAGGCTTATCTCGCCCGGGTGGGGCCATTGGCCCCCGCCCACCAGCCCCGCGTTGGAGATGCTGTGGTGGGGGGAGCGGAAGGGGCGCTGTTTGATCAGTGGGGTATTGGCCGGCAGCAGGCCGCTGACGCTGTACACCTTGGTAACCTCCAGGGCTTCTTCGTCGGTCATCGGCGGCAGCAACGAGGGCAGGGAGCGCGCCAGCAGTGTCTTGCCGCTGCCCGGTGGGCCCATCATAATCACGTTATGCCCCCCCGCCGCCGCCACCTCCAGAGCCCGCTTAACGTGCTCCTGACCCTTGACGTAGGCCAGGTCGGTGGAGGGCAGGGTGGTGGGGCTATATTCTTCGGCGGCTTCCTCATTGAATTCGGGGGCGTCTATCTCTCCCCGAAAGTAGCTGACCAGCTGGGCGAGAGAGGTAACGGGGATGATTTCGGTGCCCTTTATTATCGACGCCTCCCGGGCATCCATTTCGGGCACGATAACGGTGGCAATCTTCTCCTGGTGGGCCAGAGCCACCATGGGCAGGATGCCGTTGGTGTGGCGCAGGCTGCCGTCCAGCGACAATTCACCGAGGAGGACGGTATGGGTGACATCGGCTGATATCTGCTCCGAGCTGAGCAGGATGCCCACGGCGATGGGCAGGTCGTAAGCGGGGCCGGCTTTTTTGAGATAGGCGGGAGCCAGATTGACCACGATGCGACGGGTGGGGAAGGCGCAGCCCGAGTTTCTTATGGCGGCGCGCACCCGTTCTTTAGCTTCCTGGACGGCGGTATCGGGCAGCCCCACGATGGTGAACGAGGGCAGGCCGGGGGCAATATCTACCTCCACCTCGACAATGGCGCCTTCCAGCCCGACTACGGCGCAGGTGATTGCTTTGGCTAGCATGCTTTACATACTATACCATAAACTTTTTGCCTGCGGAATGAGGTAGTGCTGTGGGGAGTGTGACTTTGATTGGGTGGGGGAGCTTTGCGCTACTAACAGGCACACATAGAGTATCAATGTGGTATTGGTGTAGAGTCAAGTATTTCTATAACATTAAAAGGGCACCAGCCATCGCCATCGAAAAGCGGTTACCAGTGCCCTTCTTTCATCACCTCGTCCACTAAACCACCGTATTATTTTAAGGTCGTTTCACGTGTTGTGACTATTCTTCTATTATGCTTACTTTTTTTCCCAGCCAATTTTCAATAGTGCATATATTGCGGCGATAAGAGCCACTGGCGCCATCAGTGCCGCAAAGTTCTGGATAATACCGGTAACTATGTCGCCTTCCCACAAATCTGTAATGGGAACGAAGGCGGCAGCCGCTGCCAACAAGGCTATGACAGCCAGAAGTAAAACATTAATTTCTTTTGAGCTAACAGCATAGATGACACCAATTACGACCCCAGCGCCTGCCAAGACCGCGGTGATAGTGGTGTGTGAAGGTTCTACTATACCTCCGACGAAGCATAATACTAGAGCCAGGATAAAGATTGCAAAACTGACCATTCCCCAAGTTCTGCTCATGAGCTAACACCTCCTTTTTTATTTTGTTACCCCGTATAAATGTGGTATAAATTATAATAGCATGATCTTTTAGGTTGTCAATAGCCTGCCAAGTGTCAATAAAATCTGCCTGTGCGGAATGAGCTTAGAATAAAGAGGCGATAAAGAATCAGGCCATAAAGTTGACAAATCATCCTGCCTGTGGTAAAGTCATCCCCAAGAAAACTGGGTGTGTATAGAATGTTAGAAAATATCGTCTTCCCAGGTTCATATAATACGAACTTCATATTTACCGAGCGCACCTAGTGCGCATGGGGGGGAGACAGTATGGTGACAATCTAATAACATAACCAGAGAATAAACTAGAAAGGTTTAGAGTATCCCCCCAAGTGGGGGGAATTTTATTTATTAAGACTATGAAAAATTCAAAGAACAACCAAAAGATGGCGGGACCCTTAGACGGGGTCAAGGTAGTGGAAATAACCATGTTCCAGCAGGGGCCCGTGTGCGGCACCAAGCTGGGGGATTTGGGCGCCGACGTAATCAAAGTAGAGCCTCTGACCGGGGACCCGGGGCGGGGCTTTATGAGGATTATCGGCACCATGGTCGGCTTGAAGGGGCGGAATTACTACTTCGAGCAGCATAACCGCAACAAGCGAAGCATCGTCCTGGATTTGAAGACGAAACGGGGCAAGGAGCTTTTCTTAAAGCTGGTTGACGACGCCGACGTCTTTATGACCAACATGAGCATAGATGCCCCCAGGAAGATGGGCATCGGGCCCGATGTATTGATGAAGCGGAACCCGCGCCTGATTTACGCCCAGGCTTCAGGCTGGGGGCGGAAGGGCCCCGACGCCAACGAGCTTTCCTTCGACTATACCGGTATCGGCCGGGCGGGGCTTATGATGTCCTCGGGCGAGCGGGGCACTCCCCCCTCCCAGGTCTTGCCCGGACTGGGCGACGAGTTGGGGGGTATGGTCTGCGCCTGGGCGATATGCACCGCCCTCTATGCCCGCGAGAAGACAGGCAAAGGGCAACTGGTGGATACCTCGCTGATGGGCAGCCTGATTTGTATGGAGAGCCTGGTCTTGTCGGCGCCGGCTATGCTGGGGCAGGAGTTTCCCCGGGAGATAAGGACTGAGGCCGGTAACCCTATCTATAACCACTACAAGGCTAAGGACGGCGGGTGGTTTATCCTGGCTCACCTCCAGCCGGATAGGTACTGGCCTAAAGCCTGTCGGGCTCTGGGTATGCCCGAGCTGGAGAATGACCCCCGCTTCAACAGTATAGAAGCCAGGGGTGAGAATGCCAAAGAGCTTATCGCCATTATGGATAAGAAGTTCGCCACCAAGACCAGAGACGAGTGGTTTAAGATTTTCGAGCGCGATGGCTTAATTCACAGCCCCGTCCAGACCCTCACCGAGGTCATTGACGACCCGCAGGCGATAGCCAACGAATACGTAACCTCGTTCGACCACCCCGTATTGGGCAGGACCAAGATGGTCGGTTTCCCCTGGGATTTCAGCCGTACGCCAGCCTCGGTAAGGAGGGAAGCCCCCGAGCTGGGCCAGCACACCGAGGAGATTCTGCTGGAGATGGGTTATAGCTGGGACGATATCACCGACTTGAAAACGGAGGGGGTAATACCTTAAAATAATATTGTGGGGTCAGAGTTGACAGTGTAAGTACACTGTGTTAGACTACTGCCCTAGGTTAAAATAGATATGATAAATACTATTGTTTCCCAGGCTTATTACTACGCGTATTTTGCTTATACCGGCGTTAGTAGCGCTTGGGAGGCAGGGCATGGAGATTAGCTAAACAAACTGTAAGATAACTAACCAGAGCCAGAAATATAAGCCCCTCCCAAGCGGAGGGGCTTCTGTTTTGCTAAAAGCCGTAATTTTTTGAGGAGTCGAAATAGTATCTAAATAAAGGAGGGAAGTCAAATGAGTGAAAAAACGTACGAAATCCTTACCGTTGCCCCCAACTTTTATCAGCTGGGTACCCCTTCTTATCCGGCCTATCTGACGATGGGAGATAGCGGCATGATTATCGAGGGGGGCACCGGAGCCACCTTTCCCATCCTCGTGAACCAGATTAAGGAGTTGGGCATCGAGCCGGAGCGGATAAAATACCTGGCCCTTACCCACACCCACCCCGACCACGTGGGCGCCGTGCCGCACCTCAAGAAGCTATGGCCCCATTTGAAGGTAGTGGGCAGCGAACGTGCCGCCCAGCAGCTGCAAAGGGAAGAATTTATCAAGAATTTTATCGACATGGACCGCACCATCACCGAGATTCTGCTGGTGAAGGGCGATATCGACTGGTGGTCTGACGAACCCGAAGACCCCGTCTTCGAGGTGGACGTGATTGTCGGGGAGGGGGAAAAGATAGAGCTGGGGGCGGGGGTGGCCTGGACGGTCTATGAAACCCCGGGGCATTCGCCCTGCCATATCTCCTTTCACAATGAGAGGGACGGCATACTGGTCATCGGGGACGCCACCGGAATATATGAGCCCGAAAAGGAGGTCTTCTGGCCTAACTACTTTCAATCCCTGGAGGAATACTGTAACAGCATCCGTAAGCTGGCGGCGCTACCGGCAAAGATAGGCGCCCGCAGTCACGGCGGTGTTGTCGAAGGGGAACCCCGACGCTATCTGCAGAGGGTCATGAAGGCTACGGAGTCCTATCACCGCGAGCTGCTGGATAGGGTGGCTAACGGGGAAGACCCCGAGGAGGTCGTCCTGGAAAAAGCGAAGTGGGTGTATACCTTCACCAACATGCAGCCGTTTAAGCTGATTCATATCATGACCGGAGTTACCTTGAAGCGTTCCCAGGCCGTAGCCGATAAAAATGACTTGTTCGTTATCCCTGATTGAGAACGGCTAAAATATAGGCTAAAATGGTCGGGATGATATCACTGAGTTGAAAACTGACTGGTTAATACCTTAAACTAGGCATTGTAAGAAAGGGGTGACGTTATGCCAGAGAAGGTTGCTCTTAAAGGACTGGCGGAGGCGGAGAGATATTATCAGGATTACGGCTTGAGAGCCAGGGAGCTGAAAAAGCAGGGCAAGAAGATTATCGGCTACCTTTGCGCCTTTACGCCCGCGGAGCTAATCACCGCCGCCGGCATGGTGCCCTTCCGCATAAAGGGGGATGTTAATGAGCCGATTACCAAGGCGGATACCGAGATGGAAACCATCGTCTGCCCGCTGGTTCGCAGCTGCTTCGATGTGGCGCTTAAAGGCAACTACGAATTCCTGGACGGTCTGGTCGTCCCCCACGCCTGTGATAGTATCTGCCGCACCTACGACATCTGGAAATATAGCCTGGACCTGCCCTACGCCCATTTCATCAACATGCCTCACGGTACCGGTGACGCCTCTTTAGATTTTTACCAGGACGTGCTTAATACCTTCAGAGCCAGCCTGGCTAAGTTTACCGGCAAAGAGATTTCCGACGGGGCGCTGGCTGAGGCCATCAAGCTCCATAACCGGAACCGGTCTAAGGTGAAAGAGCTTTACGAATTGCGTAAGTCGTCTCCGCCCCTGATATCGGGAGAGGAACTGACCAGGGTATTAATCGCCGCCATGAGCCTGCCCGTGGAGGAGTCTATCGAAATGCTGGGTGAGGTTATTACCGAGGTTAAGGGGAGGGAAGCGCCTTCCGCCCGGAAGCCGGTCCGGATGATGGTCATCGGCGCTCAGGTGGACGACATTGCCTTTATCAAGCTGATTGAGGACTCTGATGCCTGGGTGGTGGCTGACGACCTCTGCCCCGGAGCCAGGGAGTTCCTGTCCTCGGTAGACGTTACCCCCGACCCCATGGCGGGTCTGGCCGAGCGCTACCTGAGAAAGATAAAGTGCGCGCGGACCTACCGCGAAATGACGGGCAACTACGAAGAATACCTGGATGACCGGTTCGGTCACATGGGGCGCATGATTGACGATTTCGGGGTTGACGGGGTGGTGCTCTATATCTACAAGTACTGCGACCCCTACGGCTTTGAGGTACCCCAGATAAAGAGCTATATCGAAGCTAAGGGCACCCCGGTGCTCTACCTCGAAGACGAGTATTCCATGTCCACTATCGGACGGTTACGCACCCGAGTCCAGGCTTTCCTGGAGATGATTGCAAAATAGTCGAAGGTAAAGGAGAACGTTATGACTGAGGAAAAGAAGCCTGAAGAAAGAAAGAAGAGAAGGACAGCCACCGAAGCCGCCAGCAAGATAGGGCCTATGGTCAAGGCGTCTATTGGTGGGACGGTGCAAGCGAGAGAGGAAGGGAAACCTATAGCCTATACCTTTATTTGCTGCTGTTATGATGAGATCATCCAGGCCATGGATATTGTCCCGGTGTGGACTGAGAACTATGCTGGAGTATGTGGCGCCAAGCGTGATGCCCAACGTTTTCTGGAGAGGGCGGAATCGGAGAACTTTTCCCGCTCCCTCTGCACCTATGCCCTTTGTGGTCTGGGCTTCGACGCCTGGCGCGAGGAGCTGGGTGAAATGCCCCCCGAAGCCCCCTGGGGAGGGCAGGCGAGGCCGGATATGATGCTCGGCAGCGGTCAGATGCTCTGTGACCCCAGGAATAAGTGGTATCAGGCTGCCCAGCACTATATGCCCGATGTTCCGATTTATGATGTGGGTTTGCCCTGGCCACCCTACGAGGAAGATTACGACTACCGCGATGTCCAGGACTACTACGTGAAGTATATCGTCGAGGAGCTAAGGGGGCTGGTGAAGTTCCTGGAGAAGCATACCGGTAAGAAGATGGACTGGGAACGCTTGAACGAGCTGGTTGACTTGTCTGATAAGACCTGGGACCTAATCTGGGAGGCATATGAGCTGCGTCGGGCGGTGCCGACACCGATGGGTACCGGTGATGCTATGAATACCATGGTGCCCATGGTGTTTATGATGGGAACCCAGGAAGGCTATGACTACTATAAGGACTTATACGATGAGCTAAAGCGTAAGGTAGCCAACAAAGAAGGCGTAATTCCTGACGAGAAATACCGCCTCATCTGGGGTGGGGGACTGCCCTCATGGTTCGCCCTGAGCGACTTTAACTACTTCAACAGCAAGGGGGCGGTCTTCCCGGTGGAGACGACCTACCGCATGATAGAGGCGACCTATAATTTCGACATGGATTTGTCCAAGGTCAGCGACCCGCTGGAGCATATCGCCTGGCGGTGGGTAAAGTTCTGGACT
>CAYQPY010000009.1:0-17144 GCA_964419705.1 uncultured Dehalococcoidales bacterium | reverse complement strand
ACGAAGCAATCAGGATTAAAGCCAAGCGCCATTGACACGGCAGTACAAGGCAGGACTATGGGGGGATAGGCAAAAACGCAAAAGACATCGGGGTTAGCCGCCATGGCTGCCTTTATTATGGTCTCAAAGTCCTCCTGGGTTTCTGGAACGCTCACGCTAGCCAGTATATCAATTCCTACCCTACCGAATTCTATGCTCGCCACGCCGGCATACTCTACGCCATGGAGGTCGGCAATGCTGACTATATAAGCTGTCTTGGCGCCTTTGGCCGCCAGCATGTCAGCCAGAACCGGCAACTGGTAGTTGTCGGAGAAAGGCAGAGAGACAAACACGTATGGCAGACCGTAAAGCGCGTCCCTCATAGTCGTAGCGCCGCCCTCGGCGGTGAGAAGTACCATCTCGTACTTATTGGCTATGGGGGCTTGGGCAGAAAGGAAAGCGGTGCCGCAGGAGGAGAACAGGATGTCAACCTTGTCCTCCACTATAAGTTTTTCTGTCAGCCTCACCATAGTACCCACATCAGTGGCATCATCATAGATAATGTACTCTATGGGCAAGCTCTTGCCATAGTCTTCCACATAGATTCCGCCCGCGGCATTGACCTCTTCCTCCCACATCTCCATGATAGGCCCGAACGCCGCATCTCCAATCATAGCGTTTGGACCGGAGAGAGGCCTGGACGCACCGATAACGATGCTGTCTTTGGTGACGACCGGAGTTCCGTTATCACCGTTATCACCGTTGTCACCGTTGTCGTCGTCTCCGTTGCAAGCAACGAATAAGCCGCCGACCAGTAATATAACCACCGAGAGTATAATCAATATCTTCTTGCTCACTTGTTTCTCCTTTCTTGAGTTTCAAGAATGTGTTTTTTCGTAACGTCGAAAAATCTCACATAGGCTCACCCCCTCTTCTTTGATAAATGATAGCGGCTTTGGTACCTTGGTAGAATTGCGGATACAGTGCCTTGGCCATTTCCAAGCAAATCGACCTTGCCAGAATGATACACCTCGTTTTGGCAGTTGTCAATGCACCCAGCCTCTTATGAGATACGTTCGACGTTACCGCCAAGATTTCCCCTACTATCTTAGAAGCGTCCGATGATATCCGCAGCACAGGATAAATTTTGGCTCCTGTGAAAGTATAAATAACCGCCAACACTTTGTCAAGATGGTGGGCGGTACCGGACTCGAACCAGATTTCCGTTCACACTGGGATAGAGTTTTGCTATTGTATTTCGTCCGGGAATGGATGACGCGGGCTAAAGTCACTTGCAATAGGCTATCCAGTCCACCCACCAGAACCGCTCCACCCTCACCGTTTTAAAGCACGTTGTCAGCAATTCGACAAATTCGGACCGCTTATACTTCTTCTCGTTGGGATAGAGCCACTTCCTACCGAAGCAATGGAAGGTCCTTTCCCCGATATCCATTACGCCGTATTTCATCGGCACCGAATTGATGGCTACACGGGAGACACGGCGCATTTCGCTTAAGACGGCAAACTGGTCATCAGAAGACAGGTGCTCGAGCAGTCCCTGGGTGAAGGCCACCTCGAACGTTTTCGAGGCGAAAGGAAGGTCGCGGCCATCGGCGAAAACGGCATTGAGATTTCCCTTTCCGGCTAATTTAAGGGCAACCTCCGAATTATCGACACCGATACAGTCATACCCCATATCGGTAAGCGTCTTGGAACAGACACCCCGCCCCGTCCCGATTTCCAGGACCGGCCCGCCGGAGCAATTTTTCGCCATATAACGGGCGATGTGGCGGGCAAAGGCACGATTAAAAATAACGCCCAGACGGTTTAATAGCTTTTCCTGTTTGGTTCTCTTTTCCCAGAACGAATCCCACTCTGTCATTAGCCTATGCCTATCAGGGTAACTCCGGCCAGGATGAGGACAGCGCCGATACCCATCTTAAGCGTAAACTGCTCCCCCAGAACAAAATAGGCCAGAATGTAAACGGCAATCAAGGACGTTTGCAGGTAGTAAGAGGACTGGGCCAATCCCTGGACTTTCAGAATGGCGTAGCGCAAAAACAGCGAGCTAAAGCCAAATAGCAGGGCTAACAGGAACCATTTGTTGGTCACCAGAGACCAGAGGTAGGGTGCCGACATCTCCAGAGCCCCCCGCTGCCTGAAAGCCAGCCCCAGGCTAACCGTGCCCACCGCCGCCAGCACGGCAAAGGCGACGTTAATTACAACCACAAACATGTCGCTTCCCCAAATAAAACTTTCTTATCCGCGCCGGAAAAAGTCGGCGATCCTATCGTGGTAGAGGTAAATCACGTAACCTATCGCGCAGAAAGCGGCGGCACCTAAGGCAATAAAGCCTATAGTTTCAGCCGTCCAGAAGGGGGGGAGTATTTCGTAATATGGCTGTATCTGTGGCGACATGTCACCTCCTTACTACCCTTGCTGGGCACTGTAGATAGTAATCGATGAATTCCTATATACTATAGTATACTGATTATTCTCCAAAAACCAAGTCTGCCTTTCGGTCCCGTTGAGCACGACGAAATAAGAGACGCCGTATTCCTCAATCAACCTTTCCGCCTCCAGCAGTTGGGGCGAATCCTCGGCAAGATACCGGTAGGGGACGAAGAACTCACCTATTATATAGTTATCTCCGGGCTCGAACACGGCCCTGAAGCCGGCCTGCCCGTAAATGGGGTCGGCCAGATAATAGTCAAGCTGGGCATAACCCCGGGGGATGATTCGGGCATTGATATCGTCGTCAACCAGGATAAGCTCGGATTCACTGAAGACGATTTCTCTGAGGTTATAATTATGCCCGGGCCGCCAGCCGTATATCGTCATACCGACCAGCGTTACACCCTGGTATCGCGGCTCGGCGGAGAAAATGATGCGCACGCCCCCTTCCTCGATAGCAACCGTCCGCCTGATGGTCACACGAGGGTTGAAATAGCTGACAGACAGGGGCGATTCGCATTCTGCCAGCTCCGGACGGGCCGACTCCAGGTATGTCTGGCCATCCTGTATTAATTCTACCTGGAGGAACTCGTCGGAGAAATAGACTATATCGTGGTAATAACCGCCCTCCCAGAGCCCGATAACCGGGTTATGGTTCTGTAACGGGTACTGGTCCCTGACTCTAAAGGAGGGGTGGTTAATTTCATAGTTAGCGCTGAGCAGACTGTCGGCAGATATTGAGCGTTCGATTTCGCCCTCCATGAACAGGTAAGCTGGATTGATGTCTTCCAGGGCGCGCCGTTCCCCCAGTCCCATAATAGGTTTGGACAGGTATTGCTCGGCGACAAAGACATCGTTTTCGTCGGTATTGACCTTGACCCAATCTACCATTTCGCGGATGTCACGGTCACACTGCGCCGTGGTAATCTCCGCGCTGGAGCAGCGGGTGAAGCGGTTAATTTCCCAGCTGGTTCTAATCCCGATATAGCCGCTGACGCTAAGCAGCGCCACCACCACGATAATGATAGTCAGGGACTTGATTCGGGCCGAGGGCTTAATCTCGCGAATCAGGTAGGCCACCCCGATAATGAAGGCGGGAAGGCTGAAGATTAAGAACCGCGCCTGGTCAAGGACTATCCTGATTAAGGGCAAGCCGTAGGTGAGGGCAAAGGAGGCCACCACCAGCGAAATGAGCATAAGCGAGTAACCGGGCTTTTCTTTGTAGCTCCGGTAAAAGGTGTAAACCACACACAGGCCGGTTGCGATGAAAAGCGATATGTGCTTGAAGACCCACAGAAACCTGTCGTAGTCCATAGGCAGCACAAAAAGCGTGCTGGGGTTGAATACGTTGAACTGCGGGGAGACGATGGTGCGGTACAAACCGAAGGTTACCAGAGCGGCCACGCTGACCAAGGCCAGCTCCTTGATGCGCTGCCTTGTGGCCAGGCAAAGCACCGTCCATAAGAGCATAGTGACCAGATAAACTATGCTGGTCAGGTGATGCGAAAACATGAGGACGACGCTCATGGCTATGGCGATAATAGCCCATTTTCGGTTTCTCAGCTCCATAAATTTAATAACGGTAAAGAGGGTAAGGAATAAAATGGAGAAGCCGAAGAGATTGGGGTACATACCGTATCCCCACATCTCGTAAAAGATAGGGGTGATAGCCATAAACGCCGCCGCCAACAGGCCGACCTGGGAGCCGAACATCTTTCTTACCAGGACAAAGAAAGAGGCAGGCAGAACAGCCAGCACCAGCGCTCCGAATAGTTTTAGCCCCAACAGGTCGCCGAATAGCTTGGCGAACAGCCCCAGTGAAAGTAGCGACAGGGGCGGGTATTGCCACAGCTCCTCCCCCCACATAGGAAAGCCCACGCCCGCCACCAGGGCTTTGGCGTGCATCAGCCAGTGAAAGGAATCAGAGCCGGGCGGAAGGCAATAGAGGCTGTTCAAGCGCATTACCCAGATAAAGTTGGCAATGCAGATTGCAGCCAGAAGGCTATAGACGAGCGGCTTTTTCAGTGAGCATACTCCTGTAGAGATTCTCGTGCTGCGAGGCAATATTGTCCCAATCCAGGGGTTCGACGAACTTCAGTCCCTCTCGCTGGACGCGGGCATAAAGCTCAGGAGAGTGGTTATATCTCAGAATGGCCTCGGCCAGCTGCCCCGCCTCCGGTTTGACCAACAGCCCGTTTTTGGCGTCCTCGATAATGCTGGTAACGCCCGAGCCGTCGATAAAGGAAGCGACGGTGGGAGTCTGGCTGGCCATCGCCTCAAGCAGGGTTATGCCCTGTCCTTCGCGGATACTCGGCAGCACGTAAAGCCAGGCGGAGCAGAGGATTTCCGCCTTCTCTTCTTCCGAGACCGGCCCCCCAAAAGTGATGCCCGGGATACCCCTGCTTAAGTGTTCGAGCCTGGGTCGCTGGGGCCCCTCCCCGGCGATATACAGCGTCGCCTGCGGAATAGCCTGCCTGACCTTGCGGAAGGCATCGATAAGAAGATGGACTTTTTTGTGCTCGTTCAACCTGCCCAGGTAGACAATCTTATAAGGGATTTTAGGGCGAGATGCCCTTCGGTAGAGGCCGAGCTCAACGCCGTTGCTGATTACGCTTATTTTTTGGGGGTTAACGTTGTAGCGATTTATGAGCCGCTCTTTGGTGGTTTCGCTCACCGCGATGATGTGGCTGCCCATTTTGGTGGTCAATCGCTCCAGAAAGATACCGGCATAACAGGTGAGCCGGCTTTTAACGTATTTAAACCACAGCTCCTTCCAGACCTCGTGGAAGGTGATTGAGACCGGCACCCGTTTAATCTTTAAGAGTAATTCGGCGGCAAAGGCGGGGAAAAGGGGCGAATGATTCACTTCATAGATATCGTAGTGCCCGTTCCTGGCCACCTTTAGAAAGGAACCGATGGTGAACCGCAAGGCATCGGAAACCACCCGCGATTCCCCCCCGTCTTTCAATAAGCCCCTGGGCGTGGCGATTCGATAGACGTGCAAGCCGTCGATTTCCTCTTCGCGCTTGAAGGTGGGGGAGAGCCGGGCGGTATAGACGTCGATTTCATGACCCGCCTTAGCCAGCCGCTTAAATACCTGGTGGTACCGGTAAGAACTCCCACCGATAAAGGGCAGGTAGGTCTCTTGTAGAATGCCGATTCTCAATTTCACGCTGCCGAATTCAGAGAGCCCATCTCATTAATTCACTATGGTCAACCCATTATCGTAATCTGCGGTAACATCGGTCGTCACCCCGGCAGTGACGGTAACCACGGTGGGAGGAGGCGTTGTGTAGCCATCCATATCCTCGAAGGACACGGTGTAATCCCCCGCCTCCAGGTAGAGCCAGAACCCCCATTTGTTCATCGGCTCGCCATCGACGAATATGGTAGCCGGAAGGTCCGGAGATGTGTCCACCTTCAAATTCCCCAGCAGTATGAAGTGGACTACCACCGCAGTAGTGCCTCCGGGCTCGACTGTTATCGGGTCGGCTATCGCTTGCGTAATCGGCGCTTCCCCGGGATAGGTTACCTCGACCTCCACCGGCGTAGCGTAGCCGACGACATCGCCCACGGAGAGGTGATAGTCGTCTCCGGGGAGCAAATCCACCCAGAAACCCCAGTTGTTGGACGGTGGAGTACCGTCTAACGAGACAATGGTGGATACCGCAGGGTCGGTCCTCACCCACAGGTTGCCTAAATGGACGCAGTGCACCATAACTTCGGTAGTCTCATCGACATAGACCGTTATCGGCTCGGTTACAGGTTGAGTAATCGCATCCTCACCGGGATAGGTCACCTCAATTACCTCCGGGGCAAGATAGCCGGGCGTATCGGTGAAGGAGAGAGTGTACTCTCCCGGCAGCATTTTTACCCAATCAAGCCCCCAGGCGCTTCTGGGTATGCCGTCAATAGATATTGTGGTTGGTACTGCCGGGTCGGTCTCCAACCTGAGCTGTCCGTATGACAAGATGCCGGTGGTGAACTGCTGCTCGCTGCAATAGGGGCCCTCGGCATCATGGTCATCCCAGGTCTTCACCTTCCAGTAGTAGGTCTGGTACCAGTTAAGGGCCAAGCCGGCATAGGAAACCTCGCTGTCGCTGCCGCTCACCTCGCCGCTGTCCCACAAATCCCCGGTGTCGGCGGCCAGGTTTCCTGAGGAAGATGCTACCAGTACCTGATAGGCTCCCTGGCTATCGCCGCCGTCGGGGTCGGAGAAGGTCCAGCCGAACTCAGGGGTGGGGTCGGTAACATCGGTGGGGTTGGTCTCTCCCTCGCATAGTGGGGAGGCAGGGGCGTTGGGCGGGTCGTTAGCCAGCGTCTCACGCTCGTCGGCGCCCATATCCACCACCGCCACCAGGTCGCCGTCGCCATCCATAATCCGCGGGTCGCCCTCGAAGTCGGTGCTTGGTATGGACGGCGCCGAGTCGTTACCGACATCGATGCAGGGAGAGCCCAGCTGGAGGTGGTAGTCGCCACCACCGACAAACATCGGGTCGGTGTCAATGATGTTGCTGCCTAAGACAAACCCCCCCTGGATATCGCAGTAACTAACCACGGGCGCTGAAGCATCATCGTATATCTCATCACCGCCGTCCCAGAGTATGCAGTTGGTCACCGTCGGGTTGGAGTTAGACTCATTGTACATCCCACCGCCATGGTTTGTAATCGGGTTGCCCGAGAAGGTGCAATTAGTCACCGTCGGCGAGGAGTTATTGTTGTACATCCCGCCGCCATCGGTGGCATCGTTAGCCGAGAAGGTGCAATTGGTCACCGTCGGCGAGGAGTTATTGTTGTACATCCCGCCGCCATCGGTGGCATCGTTAGCCGAGAAGGTGCAGTTGCTCACCACTGGCGAGGAGTTCTCGTTATGCATCCCGCCGCCGTTCGTTGCGCTGCCGTTGGTGATGGTGAAGCCGTCCAGCTTGGTGCTTGAGCCCACACTGCTGGCGGTGACCACCGAGCCGCCGCTGCTAATGGTGGTAACATCGGCGCCCGCCCCCAACACCTCCACCCCATCCTCTAAGGTGATGTTTTCGGTATAGGTGCCCGCCGCCACGTGCACCGTGCTGCCGGAGACGGCGCCAATGCCCCCCTGGATGGTGGCGAAGTGGTCGTAGCCCCAGCCGGGGGTGGCAGCGTCGAAGTTCTCGTCCACCCAGACCTCGGTGGGTGACGGAGGGTCAGCCAGTCGAATGACGGTAACCCCGTAGTGTGTCATACCGGAATAGCTTCCGCCCCAGGTCATCGTATGGCTACTGTAGTCCCAGGTATCGTGTATATAGACAACTTCGCCGTCCGTGTCGTAGCCATAACCGAGCATGGTGTGGCCCTCAACCTGAATAAGGACGGGCCTGCCGGCATCAATTTCAGCCATAAAGTCAGCAAAGGTAAAACCCAGTGTATTTCCATCATAACCATATATATATTGGTTGAAGTTGGCGACTACGCTGTAGCCCCGCGATTCGGCGAAAAGCCTCATGCCATGGCAACCATCCCGATATCCAGCAGGCTGAGGGTCAACAAAAGGAGAACCGTCCGTGTAGGAAAAGAATATGGTCCCTCCATCGATGTTATATTCAATAGGTTCACCGTACTTCCACTGGTTGGTCCCCATGTAGTCGGCGGTGCAGTCCCCCTGGGTATGCTCCGTCCAGCTGCCGACCCAGGGGTCCGGGCCGGTAGAGAGATAGGATATCCAGTAATCATCGACGTGTCCCCTTGTCGCCCTGTCGTCGATGCCCATATGGGTGGCGCTCAAGGGGCACTCACCATCAGAGCCACCAATTCCCGGACCCCATGAGGAATTATCCAGGGGACAGACACCGTCGTTAGTGGTACCGGCGTACATATTATTGTAAGCCATCCGGTCGTAATAGCCAAAAAGCATAGCCGCCGAGGTGGCCGAGCACCCGTAGCTCCAATCAAAGGCGGGCATATGGCTAAGAGCATTAATCCCCATCTGAATATCGGACTCGGGGACTCCCACCGCTCTGGTCCTGGTCTCGGGCGGTCTACCCGGGACGACAATCATGGCTATCTCGTTGCCCTCGTCATCGATGAACGTCCTGACCACATATGGGTTTTCCGTCTTGGCCAGCGCCGGGCTGGTACCGGTCAGGAACGGCACGACAATGCCCGCGACCAGCACCGCGATGACTACTATCTGCAGAATTGTTTTCATTCTCCCCATTGTCCCCCTCCTCATTGGTTATTTAGCTCCGTTCAGGCTAATTCTACTACCCTCGATATAATTGTCAATGCACTCATTTTGAGCCAGTTGTCCAATTTTGGATGGGGGAAAGGGTAGGGCTCTCATCCGGAGTTTTGTGAAAGAGGGCAAGCTAACTGGCAACGAGGCCGTCCTGAGTTAGTTAATACCTCTCCTAATCGAGAAGATAATCGTTGAAAAAGAGGGTATACTATGGTGGGCGGTACCGGACTCGAACCAGTGACCTCTGCGATGTCAACGCAGCGCTCTAACCAACTGAGCTAACCGCCCGTAAAGGCAGAATTAATTCTACTAGATACCCCGACTGCGGTCAAGGCTCTTGCCCCTCAGCCTGTTTTCGATAAAGCTGACCAGGAAAAGGAGCACACCGCTAGCCAGCAACCCCCCCAAATCCAGGTATTTTATCTCGAACAGCTTACTCACCAGCGCCATTCCCCCACCCCCGACAATCGCCGCCAGCGCCCCCAGCGAAGTGACCTTCAGCTTATCCTTGTAAAAGCCGGCCAGCACCGGCAAAACCAGCCCGGCGGTATAGACGGTATAGGCAAAGAGCAGCGAGCTTATCACCCCCTTAAGCGCCAGCGCCACCAGCAGCGAACAAATCCCCAGCAACACTATCCCCCAGCGGGAAAGCTTAAGCAGCTTATCCTGACTCAGCGAGGGATTAAAACGCCCTAAGATATCCACCGAAAGTATGGTGCTCGCCGTCAACAAACAGGTGTCGGCGGAAGACATCACCGCCCCCAGCACGGCCGCCAGCGCGATGTAACCCAATAGCGGCGGCAAGACCTCGGTTATCACCGTAGGGAAAGCCTGCTCCGCCGCAATGCCGGGGAAGAGAACCGACGCCCCCATGCCGATTAGGGTAATGGCCAGGGCGAAGGGGATAATCAGCGCCGCCGCCCAGAAGACCGATTTGCGGGCTGTCCGCCCGTCCTTGGCGCAAAAGATGCGGGAATACATATCGGGCCCCACCACGTAGGTCAACCCCACCAGCAGGAGCAGAGAAACCAGCTCGTAGCCGCCGAAAGACTCGCTAACGGGAAAGTCGAAGCTCCCCGCCGGCAGCGCTTCCTGTAATCCTCCCCACCCCCCGACCTTAACCAGCACCAGCGCCAGCCCGCTGAAGATACCAACGAAGATTATCCCCACCTGGATAACATCGGTGCGGATAACGGAATACTGCCCGCCAAGGACGGTATAGGCGATAAAGACGACGCTGAAGATAATCATCCACATCGTCGGGTCGCCCATCCCCAGCACGCTCAATATCTTCCCCGCCGCCACAATCTGGGCGGCGATAATCCCTATCCAGGAAATAACGATAAGTATGGAAGCGGCCAGCCCGATGCGCTTGTCGTACTGCTTCTCCACCAGCTCGGGCAGGGTGTAAAGCCCGAACTTGCGCACCTTGCCCGCCAGGAAAATCCCCAAAACTATCAGCCCCACCGTGCCCACCAGCAGCCACCACATCCCCGTCAACCCCTGACTGAAGCCCAGCCCGGCCATGCCCACCGTGGCCGAGCCGCCGATAATAGTCGCCAGCAGCGAGCCGGTAATAAAAAAAGAAGAACCGCTCCGCCCGGCGACAAAGAAATTGCTGGCTCCCCTAGCCTTCCGACGGCTCCACAGCCCGATGGCAATCATGGCTACAAAATAAACGACGACGATTATCAGTCCCGTCATTTCCTATCCGTCCTTTGCCTGAAAATGGTTATAAGATTATTGGTGCGCGTTGAGGGCATAATGGCCTTGCTGATAAAAAAGACTGGCTCGGAATAATATCGCTCGGGCAGTTACCTGCCTGGCTTGGCGCTGCCGATAAGGGCGACCTCTATGTTCTTACCGCAGTGGGGACAGGTGATATTAAGGACAACGGGGTGCAGCATTATGCGTTCGGCAACGGCGGTAACCATCGAGTCGATATTATCCAGGCGGTTGTCCAGCATGTCGAGGCGCCGCTTGATGCGTTCCAGTTCCTGCGCCTTGCCGGCTTCGGCCGCCGCGGGTTTAGCTTTCTCAGCCAATCAGACACCTCTCATGGGGACTACGGGTAAGCCACATTATATGTGCAAAAAATCACGATGTCAAAGCCTTCCCTATTTTCCCCCCCAGGTTCTTCTTCCCTCCCCACCTTGTTTAGCGAAAGTCTTTCTGGAGGGACTCCCCACCCCCGTTTTATATCTTTTCCCACCCGCCACCCTTTAAGGTAAAGAGGGGCTAGCGCCCCTCTTAAACACCCCCATATTCGAAGGCTGTACACCCAAAGGGATTTTTGCCCACCTCTGTTGGGCGGGTGGGTGGGAAGCAGGACTTACGCCACCATAACGGAGAGGCGGGGCAGCACACCCCCCAAATAAGGGGCTAATAGGGGGCTAACCCCTGTAGGGTGGGTATTGGGTGGGAAATAAGACCTCCGCTAAACAAGGTGGGGAGGAGATGGGGTGAGTTTGACAAAAACCCCCCCGAAAATCTATTGATTTATTAAAAACATCGTCCTATACTAGAAACTAATAAAGTGTGAAGGAGGAAACCAATGCCCGAGAAAGAAATCGGCAAGGTAAGCGACTTCTTCGCTCGGCCGGTGGTGGCTGGCATTGAGATGAGCGGCAGCCTCAAAGTGGGCGACAAAATCCATATCAAAGGCCACACTACCGATATGGAAATGGTTGTCGACTCAATGCAGATTAACAACGCCAACGTAACCGAAGCCAAGGCCGGAGACTCGGTTGGCATCAAGGTCGACGACCGGGTAAGGCGGGGCGACGCCGTCTTTAAGGTTACCGACTGAAGCCAAGCTTAAAGCATCTAGAAAGCAAAAAATATGGCACTAAAGATACTGATAGAACGGCATGTAAAAAAGGGTAAAGAAGGCTACCTCATCGAGCTGTTAAACAACCTGCGCACCGAACTGCTCTCCCAGCCCGGCTATGTCTCCGGCGAGTTGCTCCAGAGCCAGGAGGACAAATCCACCATCTTTGCCCTCAGCACCTGGCAGAGTGAACTTGACTGGAAGTCCTGGGAAGGCGACTCCAGGCGCTTGGAGCTTGAATCCAATATCGAACCGCTCTTAACCGAACCGTCCAAGCTGACGGTGGCTACATCCTTCTAAGCGGCTAGAGCTAGGGCTTGGCCAGGCCCTTCACCAGGTTAGCCATCTCGATAGCGCCGACAGCGGCTTTAAAGCCCTGGTTCCCCTCTTTGGTTCCGGCCCGCCCGATAGCCTGCTCCAGGTTCTCGGCCGTAATTACGCCGTAGATAACCGGCAGCCCCACCTCCAGCCCCACCATGGCAATCCCCTTGGTCACCTCGGCAGAGATATAGTCGAAGTGAGGCGTATCCCCCCGCACCACCGCCCCCAGGCAGATAACAGCGTCGTAGCGCTTGGTCTGGGCTAACTTCTTGGCAACCAGGGGAATCTCGAACGAGCCCGGCACCCAGGCGACATCGATATCCGCCTGGGCTACGCCGTGACGAATCAGGGCGTCCTGTGCCCCGTCGACCAGCTTCTGGGTAATAAACTCGTTAAAACGGGAAACGACCAGCCCGAACTTCAGCCCCTTCCCCACCAGCATTCCTTCGATAGGCTTGCTCATTGCTTTCTCCTTTATATTAATTATCGGCGATATCGGGTATCTCCAGGTAGTGACCCATCTTCTTCTGTTTGGTCACCAGGTAGTTGCGGTTATAGGGGTTGGGAGTAATAATAATCGGCACTTTTTCCACCACTTTGAGCCCGTAGCCCTCCAGACCGATGACCTTCTTAGGGTTGTTGGTCAATAATTTTATGTCATGTAAGCCCAGGTCGGCCAGAATCTGGGCGCCGATGCCGTAGTCCCTCAGGTCGGAGGGAAAGCCCAGGGAAAGGTTAGCCTCCACCGTATCCAGCCCCTCGTCCTGAAGGGCGTAAGCCCGTATCTTATTATGGAAGCCGATGCCCCGCCCCTCCTGCCTCATATAGAGGAAGACGCCCCGACCTTCCTTGGCGATGCTCTCCATGGCCAGCCCTATCTGGTCGCCGCAGTCGCAACGCAGGCTGCCGAAGACGTCACCGGTGAGGCATTCGCTGTGCACCCGCACCAGCACGGGCTCTTCGCTGTCCAAATCCCCCATCACCAGCGCCAGGTGCTCGTCGGGGTCGATATCGCTGCGGTAGGCGATGGCGGTAAACTCGCCGTATCGGGTGGGCAGCTTGGCTTCGGCCACCCGGTGCACCAGCTTTTCGTGGCGGCGGCGGTAGGCGATAAGGTCGGCTACCGATATTATCTTGATGTCGAACTTGTTGGCAATCTCCTCGAGCTGGGGCAGGCGCGCCATGGTGCCGTCCTCGTTCATAATCTCGCAGATGACGCCGGCAGGATAGAGGCCGGCCAGTTTGGCTAAATCGACGACAGCTTCGGTCTGCCCCGCCCGCACCAGCACCCCACCCTCTCTGGCCCTGAGCGGAAAGATATGCCCCGGCCTGACCAAATCGTCGGGCTGGGTGGCGGGGTCAATAACGGCTTTAACGGTCTGAGACCGGTCCGCCGCCGAGATACCGGTAGTGGTGCCCTGCTTGGCGTCCACCGAAATCGTGAAGGCGGTGCCGAACTTGCAGGTGTTCTCGTCGACCATCAGGGGCAACCGCAACCTGTCCAGCCTCTCCCCGACCACCGGCAGGCAGACCAGCCCCCGGCCGTATTTGGTCATAAAGTTAATCGCCTGGGGGCTTATCTTTTCCGCCGCCAGCGCCAGGTCGCCCTCGTTCTCGCGGTCTTCGTCATCGACGATGATGACGAACCGCCCCTCTTTTACATCTTTAATAGCTTCTTTAATGGTTGATAACCCCATATTCATCCCCCCTCTTAACCTACCAGGAAACCGTGCTCCTGTAAAAAGTCAATGGTTATGCCGCCGCTGTGCGGCTTATTTAATTGTTCCACATATTTAGCAATAATGTCCACCTCCAGGTTGACCGCGTCCCCCACCCCCCTATTCCCCAGGGTGGTGTTTTGGCGCGTATAGCCGACTATCGACACCTGAAAAGAATTATTATCTCTGGAGACGACAGTCAGGCTAACGCCGTCCACGGCGATAAAGCCCTTCTCCACGATATAGGGCATAAGCCTGGCGGGTGTATCGAAGCTGAGCAGCAGGGCTTCACCGCGGCGGCTGACAGAGCTTAGCCATCCTCTATCGTCGATATGCCCCTGCACCAGGTGTCCCCCCAATCGTCCGTTGGCAGCCAGAGGCCTCTCTAAATTAACTCCGTCTCCGGGGCGCAAAAGCCCCAGGTTGGTCTTATCCAGCGTCTCCGGCATGACATCGGCGGAGAAGGACTTATCATCAAAGGCGGTCACGGTCAGGCAGACGCCGTTGGCAGCCATACTGTCGCCGTTCTGCATACCTTCCAATACATCAGCGGCGGCGATTTTCAGGCTCCCTTTCGACGCTGAGACAACCCTGCCCACTTCTTCTACGATTCCGGTAAACACAATAGCTCCTCGTTATCTGGCAACATAGCCGCTGACTATTACATCGTCCCCCAGCCTCCCCATCTTCACCCGCTCCAGGTGGAACGACTCGGCGACCTCACTCACGCCCTCGCCGGCGACGGCCGTCTTGGCCTCCACCCCGCCGATGATAATGGGGGCGATAAAGGCGATAACCTTATCCACCAGCCCCCTGTCGAACAGGGAGCCGAGCAGAATGCCGCCCCCCTCCACCATAACGCTGGTGACTTCCCGTTCGCCCAGCGACTTCAGTAATTTCTCTAAATCGACCGCCCCGCTCGCCGTGGGCGATTCCAGCACCTCGGCGCCGGCTTTGGCAAAAGCCGCCCGCTCCTCCGGACTGACCTTCTTGCCTAGCGCCAGCAGCGTCTTCCCCGGCTCATTAAACACTTTAGAGTCCAGGGGCGTGCGCCCGTTACCGTCCACAATCACCCGCAACGGCTGCTTGCGGGCCACTCCCCCCTTACCCCCCGAACAACGGGTGGTGAGGTGGGGGTTATCGGCCAGCATCGTATTCACCCCGGCCATAATAGCGTCGCTGGTATAGCGCAAATAGTGGACGAACTTTCTCGATTCGGAGCCGCTAATCCAGCGAGAATCGCCCTTTTTGGTGGCTATCTTCCCGTCCAGGCTGACGGCAAACTTAGCTGTGATGAAGGGCAAGCCCGTAGTAATGAACTTGATATAGGCCTCGTTGACCTCCCCGGCTTCATCTTCGTGCTCGCCCAGCGCGGTCTTAATCCCCGCCTGCTTCAGCTCCTCCTGCCCCCGCCCTGAAACTATTGGATTGGGGTCGAGCATGGCCATATGCACCTCGCCGATGCCGGCGGAGATAATGGCCCCCGTGCAGGGCGGCGTCCGCCCCTGGTGGCAGCAGGGCTCCAGGGTGACGTACATGGTGCCCCCCTCCGCCTCCCTGCCCGCCTGCTTCAAGGCGAGGACCTCGGCGTGGTGGGAGCCCGGCGGCTGGGTATAGCCCTGCCCGACAACCTCGCCCCCCTTAACCACCACCGCCCCTACCGCGGGGTTGGGGCTGGCCTGCCCCAGAGCCAGCTTGGCCAGAGAGAGCGCCTGCTCCATATAATCCATAGCACCGCCATTCTAACACCTGCCTCAAAAAAAGTGCAAGCTCGGAGAGTCTTGTCACCCCCGTAATAACCCTCTCCTTGCACGACCACGCCACCCAACCCCACCTTGTTAGCGTACGTTTTTCAGTCCCACCCAAAACCCACCCTATAAGATTGGTACCCCTTATACATCCCCCTTAAGGTTGCGCCCCACCCAATTTCCCCCTTTAGTAAAGGGGGATTTTCTTTCTCCTCGGGGGTTTTAAAGGGGGCTTGCCCCCTTTATACCTTAAAAGGGCGGCGGGCGGGAATAGATAAAATCGGGGCGGGGAGAAGAGAGGCTGGATTCCCGCCTTCGCGAGAATGACAGGGGTAGGGGGAGAGAAGTCTATAGAGGTTACAACCTCTGTAGGGTGGGTATTGGGAGGGACAAACAACCTGGGGTGGGGTGTAAAACCTCCATAAGGGGCTAATCGGGGTTCACCCCTCCAAAACCTCCCCTAGCAACGACACCTCCAGATAAGGTATAATTAAACAAGGATAGATATATAAATGAAAATAATTCTCCGCGACATCGTTATAACGCTGATAATAGCCCTGGTCATTTTCTTCGCCCTCAGGGCAACCGTCCAGGCTTACAAGGTAATAGAGACCTGCATGGAGCCCAACTACATTGAAGGCGAATGGCTGCTGGCAAGCAAAGTGACCTACTGGTTCCACGAACCGGAAAGGGGCGACGTGATAATACTCCACCCGCCCTTCGAGACCGAAGAAGTCTTTATCAAGCGCCTCATCGCCCTGCCCGGTGATACGGTAGAGGTAAAAGAAGGCGTCGTCTACATTGACGACACCGCCCTGGAAGAGCCCTATATAATGGAAGCCCCCGCCTACACCTTCCCCCTGACCGAGCTCGGCGATGACGAATACTTCGTCCTCGGCGATAACCGCAATAACGCCAATGATTCCCATACCGGCTGGACGATAGCCCGCGAGGACATAATCGGCAAGGCCTGGTTTTCCTACTGGCCCCCAGACGAATGGGGAGGGGCTGGCAACTACCCGCTGGCGGAACAGCTCGAAATGGTCATCGAATAATCTAGAGTGTGCACCCTTATAGGGTGGGATTTGGGTGGGAAAACAAAATCTACGCTAACCAGGGGGTGAGGCCGATAAATACCGAAGAAATCTTTGAAAAAGCCGGGGCGATACTAAAAGGTCACTTCCTGCTCACCTCAGGATTACACTCCCCCGTCTACTGGGAAAAGTTCAAGGTCCTGCAGTCCCCACCCCACACCGAGCAGCTCTGCCGAATGATTGCCGACCACTTCCGCGAGCAAAAAATCGACGTCGTCGCCGCCCCCACCACGGGCGGCATCATCCTCGCTTTCGAGACCGCCCGCCAGCTGGGGGTGAGGGGCATCTTCGCCGAAAAGACAGGCGAAAAAGAGCGCGCTTTCAAGCGCGGCTTTAATATCGAGCCCGGCGAACGGGTGCTCATCGTCGACGATATCTTCACCACGGGCGGCTCCCTCCGCCAGACGATGGCGGCGGTAAAAAAGCTGGGCGGGGAAATCATAGGCATCGGCGTTATGGTCGACCGCTCCATCCAGGAGATGGACTTCGGTGTCCCCCTCTTTAGCTGCCTCCGCGCCCAAGCCGTAACCTACCCCCCCGATAACTGCCCCTTGTGTAAAGCTGGAATTCCCTTGGTCAAACCCGGCGGCGGATACACTAGATACTGATCATACCTTTGAGATACATATAATAGCCATTGCCTGTTGTACTATATGCTAGATTAAAAATCCTTTCAAGCGCTGGATACGTTTTTTCTCCTTGCTCAATCTTAGCTACCAATTGGTCTAACGCATCCTCAAGCTTTTCAAATACTTGCTGAATGGTAGCCTTTTCAAACTTTAGCGT
>CAYQPY010000008.1:0-17248 GCA_964419705.1 uncultured Dehalococcoidales bacterium | reverse complement strand
TAGAGATAGCTGCTTATCAACAGCTTCACCGGAGCGGGGAGTTAAGGGCGAGGGCGCAGTAAAAAGATGAAAACGACTGATTTAGCTGCGGTCAGGGTCATGGTCTACGGCGACGTTCAGGGCGTCTACTTCCGCACCTTTGCCGCCCAAAAGGCTAAGGGGCTGGGTTTGAAGGGCTACGTGCAAAACCTGCCCCGCGGGGACTCGGTGGAGGTTGTCGCCGAGGGAGAGAGAAAGCGGCTGGAAGAGCTAATCACCTATCTTAACGTGGGGCCGCCCGCGGCCAAAGTGGAAAGGTTGATTACCAACTGGTCGGAGCCCAGCGGGCGCTATACCGAGTTCAGCGTAAAGTATTAGAGTTTAGTCCACCGCCGCCTCAATCTTCCAGACCCACCCGCGCTTCCTTAATCAAATCGAGGTAATCGGTCTCCAGCCCCAGTGTTTTCGAGGCTTCGCTGTCCACTTCATAGGGCTCGCCGGCGAAAACGCGGCCGCATGACTCGATTATGCCCCGCGTAGGGTTTTCCTCACTGATGAGTTTCTGGCGGGCTTCGATAATCCCCAGGTCGAAGGGCAAGGTAAAATAGAGGTCGGCGATTACCTGTTCTATACCCAAATCGTATAAATCGTCCCACCCCCAGGGCATCCCATCCCCGTATTTGCTGCTGGGCAGCACCGAGAGCAGGTTGGCTATGCTCAAATTTCCCTGCCCTTCGATAACCTTCAGCGGCGCCACCGTTATCAGGTAGTCGCAGGACAGGATAACGTTGGGCACCCAGAAGGTAGGCACAATCAGGGGCTTGGGCAGGGGGTTATCCACCTCCACCCAGACGCAGTCTTTAACATCCAGGGTCAAAACCCGCGGGAAATTATAGCCCAGGCTCTGGTAGATGGGATAGACGGGCTCCCCGTCGGGGGTGCCGGCCAGGATAAGGACGTCGGCGTCGCTGACCCGCCGGATGCCCTCTATTATCGTAGAGAGCATCTCACGGCTGGTGCTCACCGGATAGGGTGTCGGGTAGGCGGCGCTGGGTTTAATCAAAACCCGCCGCGCCCGTGATATAACCGGTGGCGGTTCGAAGACGAAGCCCGCAGCGTCGAATATCAAGGCTATACCTCCTCGCCCCAGTCCAGCATTATCACCTGCACCGAATCCCCCTCCGCCACGCCGGGCGTATCCTCGGGCACAATCACCAGCCCGTTAGCCAGCGTCATCGAGGTCAAAATCCCCGAGCCCTGAGGCCCGGTAAGGCGGGCGAAATACTTGCCGTCGCGCTTTTGCACCACGGCGCGGGCAAAGATACGCCGCCCGTCGGTGTTTTCAACCGGCTCTTCTATTGTGGCTTCTATCATCGGCTTGGCCAGCTTTTTCCGCCCCATCATCTTGAGCATGGCCGGGCGGGCGAAAAGCTCGAAGTTAAGCATGGCGCTGACCGGGTTGCCCGCCAGCCCGAAGAGGGGTATCTTTCTGACCCCACCCCCCTCCGCCAGCGCCCGAATCATGCCGAAAGCCAGCGGCTTGCCCGGTTTCTGCTTGACCCGCCAGAAGACGACCTCGCCCTCTTTAGCCAAGACGTCGCGCACGATGTCGTAATCGCCCAGCGAGACGCCGCCCGAGGTTACCAGCATATCGGCATCCAGCCCCAGGTGGAGACGGGCTACCAGCGAATCCTCCACGTCGGAGGCGATACCCAGTATTTTAGGAATCCCCCCGTAGCGCATAACCAGAGACGCCAGGCTGTAAGTATTACTGTTGTATATCTTGCCTTCGGGCAGCGGTTGGGTAATATCCACCACCTCGTCGCCGGTGGCTAAAACAGCCACCACCGGACGGCGGAAGACCTTTACCGTGCGACGACCCAGTGAAGCCAGGGTGCCGATTTCAGCGGGCCTGACCACCGCTCCCTTTTTCAGCACCAGCGAGCCCTTGGCGATATCCTCGCCCGCCCGCCGTATCTCCAGCCCCAGCGCTACCTCGGCCAGGATGCCCACTTCAGGCGCACCCGCCCCCCGCCCCTCCTGGTCGGTATCCTCGAACTTGACCACGGCGTCGGCGCCTGAAGGTATAGGCGCCCCGGTCATAATCCTGACCGCCGTCCCCGGCCCTAACTTAGCCTTTGAAATCGAGCCGGCGGTTACGGTGTCGATAACGCGCAGAACACGCGGCGACTTCGGGCTGGCGCCACGGGTATCGGCCGCCCTGACGGCATAGCCGTCCATAGCCGAATTATCCAGCGGCGGAATGTTTATCTCGGAGAATACATCCTCGGCCAGCACCTGCCCCAGACAGTTCAGTATAGGGCTTTCTTCCGTGTCCAGAACCTCTATGTGCTCCAGAATCTTCTCCAGAGCCTGCTCAACGCTTATTAATGTCATATATCTCCTTGGCCAGTTGCTGCGCCCTCTCCAGGTCGGCCCCGGTATTTACATTGAAAAAGCTCAGGTGGCGGGGGTCGAAGCGGTCGACCTCTTCGGCCTCCACATACCTGACCTTAAGCAGCTCAAAAAGAGCGTTAATCTTCATATCTTTCTGTTCGAGCAGCCGCTCCATGGGAGCCAGGCAGCTCCTGGCGTAAACGGCATGGAGCGGTTCCAGCATATCGGCCAGACGGGGGACCACCAGGTCGAAGCCAGCCGTAAGCTCAAGCATATAACGGAGCAAGGCTTTGTTGAGAAAGGGCATATCACAGGCGACAGCGAGGTTATAATGTGCTCTCGATGCGGCTAAACCGGTAGCCAGACCAACCAGAGCGCCTCGGCCCGGATAGGCGTCAGCGACTATTCTAAACCTCGGGTTGTCAACAAACTGGGGAAGGGACTTACCTTTAGCCGTAACTATAATAATCTCGCTGCTAAAGGAACTGAGCTGGGTTACCACCCGATGGAGCAAACTCTGGCCATCAACCGTCTCAAGTGCCTTATCCCGTCCCAAACGTAAACCCTTGCCCCCGGCAAGAACGATACAACCTATTTCCAAGATATATTTCTCAGTCCCCCTAACCTCACCCCCATATTTAATTATACCACCACCGTCAACCGCCCGAAGCTAAAGCGCCGATTTAAGCACTATAATCTGGCCGGCTTCGGGCAGCTCTCCGGCCTTAAATTCCACCTGGCTGGTATCCAGCCACTTTACCCTGGGCTTGCCGCGCAGGAACTCTTCCACCCCGGCAATGCTGGGCAGGCCCTTGTCCGTCCGGTAGTGCATGGGGATAATTACCCCGGGCTTGAGCTGCTCGCAGACCTCGGTGGCGGTCTTGGCGTCGATGGTATAGTAACCGCCCACGGGGATGAGCAGGATATCGACGCTGCCTATATCCGCCTTCTGCCTATCGTCGAGCCGGTGGCCCAGGTCGCCGAGGTGACAGAGCTTTAGCCTATCCACCTCGAAGCAGAAGATGATGTTGTTACCCCTCACCCTTCCCCCCTCGTCGTCGTGATAGCTGCTAATACCCTTGAATTTTATGCCTTTAGCGGCAGAGACCTCCGCCCGTCTTATCACCTGGGGGTTGCCCCCGACGGCGGCCACGTTGCAGTGGTCGAAATGGTCGTGGCTTACGGTAACGATATCGGCCGGCTCGCTTATCTCCCCGTAGGTCAAATCGGGGCTGGTGCCGTAGGGGTCGGTGATTATCTTCACTCCCCCGTCCGAGATAATAACAAAAGCGGAATGACCCAGGTATTTAATCTTCATGCTCAATCCCCTAGAAGTAACTACCGACTGATTTTATCGCCTCGACGACCAAATCTACGGTCTGGGCGAGGTCTTTCAGACTCAAAACCTCCACCGGCGTATGTATATAGCGGGTGGCGATGCTAATCACCCCCGAGGGGATGCCCTCCCGCGTCAGGCTGATGGCGGAGGCATCGGTGGTGCCGCTCTCGGTGACATCCATCTGGTAGGGAATGCCCTTGGCTTTAGCCGTTTCACAGAGCCACTCCAGCACCCTGGGGTGGGTAATCACCCCCCTCCCGCCGGCATCCATCACCGTAATCGAAGGCCCCTTGCCGATTTCAACGGCGGAATCGGTCTTCTTTATGCCCGGGTGGTCGCCGGGTATGCAGGTGTCGAGGGCAATGCCGACATCGGGGTTAAGCCCGAAAGCGGAGGTGCGAGCGCCTTTAAGCCCGACCTCCTCCTGGACGGTAAAGACGCCCATCACCGAGGTCAGCTTCATGCCCGCGATTTGCTGCAATGCTGTAATCAGCACCGCCCCACCGGCGCGGTTGTCGAAGGCTTTGCCGGTTACTCTATCATTGGATAGTACCGCCAGCTTCTGGTCTAACGAAGCGGTCACCCCGGGCTCGACGCCCATAGCGGTGGCTTCGTCTTTAGATGAGGCGCCGACATCGATGAACATATCCCCGGTTTCTATCGCCTTCTTCTTGTCCTCGGTCTTCATCACGTGCACGGGCTTGGAGCCGATGACTCCGGTAACCGTGCCCTTCTTGGTGTGCAGCAATACCCGCTGGTTAACCAGCGTCTGGTCGAACCAGCCCCCCACCTTGGCGAAGCGAAGGAAGCCCTCGTCGTCGATGTATTTCACCATCAAGCCTATCTCGTCCATGTGGGCGGCTATCATCACCGAGGGCGACTTGCCCTTTTTGATAGTGATTAGATTGCCTAAGTTGTCGGTCTTAAGCTCGTCGACGTACGACTCGACCTCTTTTTTGATGAGCTCTCTGACGCCGCCTTCATAGCCGGAAATCCCGTGGGCGTTAGATAGCTTCTCCAGCAGGCTCTTCATCTTCTTAATGTCTGTCATCTCCAAATAACCCCCTGTCTTCAATTCGTTGTTTTCCTAGCGATTTACCTCACGGACAACCTTGCCCAGCACCGGGCTGATGTCCCGCGAGCTATCGGCGACATAGTGCTTGCGGCTGATTTTCTGCACCGAGGGCTTCATCTTGCGGTAGACCTCCCAGTCGGCGTCCGAGTTGTCAGCCGAATTTCCGCCGTTTTTTCTGGCTTCGAGCCGCTGGTAGACCAGTTGCGGCGGCGCTTCCACCCGAACCAGAATCAGCCGGGCGTCGAGGCGGTCGGCGATATTATAGAGACGCTCCCGGTCCCGCTCCGAAAGGTTGGTGGCGTCGAGGATGAGGGGAATACCCTTTTTGAGCAGCCTTTCGATGAGCATGTGCAGCACCCGAAAGAGGCGGGCGCTCTCCTCGGGACTGTAGCTCGGCGGCGAGAAAAGCGTCTTGCGCAGGGCGTCGCTCTCCAGGATAACGAAGGGCAGCCTTTCGACCAGTCTGGCGCAGAAGTATGATTTTCCCGTTCCCGGCAGGCCGCTGACGGCGACAAAAGCCGGCTTGACCACCGGCTCGGGGAGTTCCCCCAGCCCGTCAGTCAGCCGCTGCAGGTCGGAAACAAGCTGACTAACCACAACCCCATTATAGAGGGTTTAGCCTGGTTTGGCTAGACGTAATAGGGCAAAAATGGGGGCAATTACCTTAAAGCGTCGTCGAAGAAAGCGGTCACCATGTCCATATAGTCCTCGGGATAGGTGATATATGCCTCGACATGGCCGACATCGGGCAGCAGCCAGAGCTGGTTCAGCGAGTTATCGGAGGCTGCCAGCAAGCTGTGGGCGTGCGCCACGGGCACGGTATCGTCGAGCTCGCCCTGGATAAAGAGGATGGGGCGGGGGGCGATATCGCCCACCACCTCCACCGGCTTTATGGCGGTAAAGTCGATGCCGTACATCATCTTGACCATAAAGAGCAGGGGGCGGAGGAAAAAGGTGGGAAAGCTGGTACGCTCGGCGAACTGGGGTTCCAGCATATCATTCAGGTCGGCGTAAGCGCTGTCGGAGACGATGACGTCGATATCGTCACACTCGGCGGCGGTCATAATAGCGGTGACCGCCCCCATGGAAAAGCCCAGCACCCCGATGTCCTCAAAGCCCAACCCCACCACATAGTCGACGGCGCCGCCCAAATCCCTGACCTCGTAATAGCCCGCCGACATCCTGTCCCCCTCGGATTCGCCGTGTCCCCGCGTATCGAACATAAGGACGCTGTAACCTTGTTCCACCAGCCCGCAGGCGATATCCAGCATCTTGACGCCGGGGTCGGCCCTATGCTGCTCGGCGCCGTGCACCATGATGATAACCTCGTCGCCGTCTTCAGCGGGCAGATACCAGCCGTAAAGGGTCAGCTCGTCGACACGGCTGGTAAAAGAAATCTCTTCATAGTCAAGCCCGCAGATAGCCGGGGTCTCGGTAATGGGCAACCTCTCGACGGCTGTCATCGAGTGCCCCAGGTAGACCGAAATCCCCAGAAAGGCGGCGATGGCTGCCAGAACGACAGCCAGTATCACCTTCAGCCACCACTTCACGGCCCGTTCAACTCCGGCGTTTCGCCCGTCGTCAATTACTAATCCTCATAGAAAGCCAGCCCCAGCGTGCCGGTGCCGGTGGCGTAGCCCATCACCGGGCTGAAGCCAGTGAGCCAGAGCTCGACGCAGTTAAACTCGGCGTCAACCCGTTCCTTCAGCTTCTCGCCCTCTTCCCGGGCGAAGGCGTGCATCACCGCCACGTGGACCGGGTTTTGCCCCACCTTCTCCCCCATTTTCTTAAGCATCCGCCTTATGCCCCGCTCGCGGTTCCGCACCACGCCCATAAAACGAACCACCCCCCCGGAAACGGTGAGCATCGGCCTGATATTGAGCACCGAGCCGGCCAGCGCCGCTATCTTGGGTATGCGCCCGGTGCGGTAAACATGGCGGATGGTATCCAGGAAGGCAACCAGGGCAACCTTATCCTTCACCTCCTCGGCGGCTTTAACCACCTCGGGCAGGCTCTGGCCCTTCTCCGCCGCCCGCGCCGCCGCCAGGGCGACAAAGCCCTCGGTAGCCGTGACCGTCTGGGAATCCACCACCTCTATAGAAAGCCCGGGAATTTCGTCCTGGAGGCGCTTTTTAACATCCAGTACGCTGTCATAGACCACGCTCAGCTTGGAGGAAAGGGTGACACAGACAATGCTGTCGGTCTCACGGCTGGCGGCACGGCAGGCTTCCATCCACTCCGGGGGATTGCTCCCCGAGGTCCTAAAAGCATCGGGGTCTTTCAGGAACAGCTCGTAGGCTTCATCGGGGGTTATATCCACCCAGTCCCGGTAGGCCTTATCCCCGAAATAGAGATTAATGGGGGCAATCCTGATGCCGTACTGCGCCACCAGCTCCCTGGTGAGGCAGGCTATGCTGTCGGTGATGACGGCTACCTTTTGCGCCATAAAAAAGCGCCTCCTCCTTATTAGCCAAAGACATAAAAAGCTACTGCCAGTGTCCCCCGGAAAACGTTAACCGCTATGCTTTAGCGTTCGCTCCACTAAAGCCGGGCTTAGCAGTAGAATCAGCATCACTACGATTAGAGCTAAAAAGGCGGATACGCTGAGCCTGCCCTCGGTATAACAGGCAATCATGGTCAGGGTTATCAGACCCGACATTACCAGGACTGATATCCTCAGCCAGCGTTTTCTCAAGCGGATAAAGGTGGTGACGGCCACCCCCAGAGAGAGGAAGGTCAACCCTATCCAGGGAGCGAAATCCTGGAGGCGCAGCAGCCAGTACTCGGGCACCCTGTCCACCGGCTCGACCGCCAGGAACCAGCCGATGATAATCGGCAGCGGCAGCAACATCAGCGAGCTGTATAACCAGTCCCGCTTTATGGTTTTCAGCGTAAAGGCGCAGACCAGCCACAAAGCCATGGGGATGTAGATGAGGATGGCAATCCAGGCCCACTCCGGCGGCAGGTAGAGCAGGAGCAGCCCGGCAAAAACCACCGGCAGTAGGGAATAACCCAGCCAGGAGAAAAGCCAGGAGGGCTTGCCCCGCCACCACCCGTAGACCACCACGCTGAGGAGTACCACCAGCGCGGCTAACAGCCCGACAATACCCTGCCACCAGCTGAGGGCAAAGAGTAGCCCGAAAAGCAGGTGGGGCATAGCGGTAAACAGCGCCTGAGTCCAGCTGCCCTGGCTGTGGCTCTCGTATATCTGGTGGGCGAGCGTCTTGGCCGAACCCATAAGCGTCAAACAGGCATCTGCCGCCTCTTCATCCGACAGCCCGGCAGCCCTCAGCTCCTGGAGCTCATCCTCGATATGCGTCTCCAGCTCTTGGATGACATCCTGCTCCGTGGAGCGGTCAAGCTTCAGGTTTTCCCTAACCCTTTCCAGATAGTGATTCAGAGCCGTTACCAATTTATAACCTCATATCAGTCAGACTCAGGCTGAATAATCAGGTTCATCGCCGCCAGGAAATCCAGCCACTGGCTCCGCTTGGCTTCCAGGCCGTGGAGCCCCTTTTCCGTGATATGATAATATCGGCGCTGCCGTCCGTTGGGCAGCGTCTGCCACTTACCCTTGATTAAGCCCGTTTGCTCCAGGCGGTGTAGAGCCGGATAGAGCGTGCCTTCCTTAAAGCGGAAATAGCCCTGGCTCCTGTGTGCCAGCTCCTTTATAATCTGGTAGCCGTACATCGATTGCTGGTCAAGTAAGCAAAGAATTAAGGAATCGAAACTGCCCTTGATTAGTTCGCGCCTCTGTGCCATTTAATTCACCTCGTTCGAAAACACCTAGTGACCCTATGCATTATAATAATACAGAGCCCTCCGCTTTGCAATATGCCTTAAAAAGAGAGGACTAAGGGCAGGTTAGCCAAGGCAGCAGTTCCAGCGAGTTTCGGTGAGTTCGTGCTAGATTTCATTAGTGGATACCCGTAGCCTCTAAAAGCTACGACTTTATCATCATCATGCCTAAAAAGGCCAGTACGGCGGCTAAGCCACCGAAGACGTAATAAACCCAATCAGCCGTCACCAGAGGGGTCAGGAACACCCACACACCCAGAGAACAGATGGCTAAACTTAGAAACTTCATTATCTAGCGCTCACCTCCTTCCTTTTATATATTACGGAACTGCTGCCTCGACGACACGAAATAGCTAGTTAATCTATATACATAGTAATTCTAGGTATATAGAATATAGCATACATCACCATTCTTGGCAATAGCTAACCAGGCTGAAGGGAGGTTTTTAGGGGGAGAATTTCCCCAGAATGAGGCAGCCGTTGGTGCTGCCGAAGCCGAAGGAATTGGAGAGGACAACCTTGACCTCTGCCCTCCTGGCTTCATTGGGCACGTAGTCGAGGTCGCACTCGGGGTCGGGCGTCTCGTAGTTGATGGTGGGGGGTATAACGCCCTCGGTGATGGTGAGCAGGCTGGCTATCGCCTCCACCACCCCCGCCCCCGCCCACATGTGCCCCATCATCGACTTGTTGGCGCTAATCGGTATCTTATGGCTGCGCTCGCCGAAGACTTTCTTTATGGCCTTGGTCTCGGAGAGGTCGTTGAGCATCGTCGAGGTGCCGTGGGCGTTGATATAGTCGACCCGGTCGGGGGAGATACCCGCGTCTTCTAAAGCCAGCCTCATGCAACTGGCGGCGCCGGCGCCGTCGGGGTCGGGGGCGGTGATGTGATAGGCGTCGCTGTTCAGGCCGTAGCCCAGCACCTCGCCGTAAATCCTAGCCCCCCGCTTTTGGGCGGACTCCAGTTCCTCCAGTATGACCACGCCCGCCCCCTCGCCGATAATAAAGCCGTCACGCTCCTTATCGAAGGGACGGCTGGCTTTCTCCGGTTCATCGTTGCGGGCGGACATTACCTTGAGCGGGTCCAGGCCGGCAAAGACCAGCGGCCTGATGGACGCCTCGGTGCCGCCGGCAATCATGGCATCGACATCGCCGCGCTGGATAACGATAGCGGCGTCGCCGATAGCGTGCGTCCCCGAGGCGCAGGCGGTCACCGTGCACATATTGGCTCCCTTAGCCCCGAACTCGATGGCGACCTGCCCTGTGGCCATGTTGCAGAGGAAACTGGGAACAAAGAAGGGGGAAATCTGCTTGCGCTTTCCCTTAAGCAAAAGCTCGTGGTTCTTCTCGATACTCTCGATGCCCCCCATAGCCGTCCCCACCGAAACCCCCACCCGCTCGTCGTTGGCGGAGGTTATCTTAAGCCTGGAATCCTCCAGCGCCATTCGTGCCGCCGCCAGGGCGAAGTGGATAAAGCGGTCGCCGCGTCTCACCAGCTTGCGGTTGATAAAATCGTGAGGATTAAAATCCTTGACCTCACCGGCAATCTTGGTGCGGAACTGGCCGGCATCGAAATGGCTGACGGGCCCCACCCCCGATTTCCCCCGGCACAGAGCCTGCCAGCTTGCCTCCGTCCCCACCCCCAGCGGGGTCACCATGCCCATTCCGGTGACGACCACTCTTCGTTTCATCTAAGCTCTTCCTTAGCAATACTGCCGTCGGCGGTCCTGGGTAAAGACTCGGTAAAGATAACCTCCCGCGGCACCTTGTAGTTGGCCAGGTGCTCCAGGCAAAACTTCTTTATCTCCGGCTCGGTGGCTTTTTCGCCCGCCTTTAGCTTTATGACCGCCCGCGGTGTTTCGCCCCTCGACGCGTCGGCGACGCCCACCACCGCCACCTCGGCCACCTTGGGGTGACTGCCGATTATTTCCTCGATATCGCTGGGGCAGATATTCTGACCCTTGCTGATAATCATGTCCTTCTTGCGGCCTGCCGCCAGAAAGAGCCAGCCCGCCTCATCAATCCAGCCGATATCACCGGAGTAGAGCCAGCCATCCTTCAATACCTGGGCCGTCGCCGGGGGGTTATTATAGTATTCGTTCATTATGGGCCCCCTGACTGTTATCTCGCCCGTCTCTCCCACCGGAAGCTCCCTGCCCCCGTCATCGACTATGCGCAGTTCCCAGCCGGACAAGGGCTTGCCCACCGAGTTCGCCGCCCCCCGCCCGTCGAGGGCAGTGCAGCTAACGTGCGCCGCCGATTCGGTCATCCCCCAGAAATTAACCGGGGTCAGGCCGAGGTACTGCTTCACTTTTTTAGCGATGTTGGCCGGCATGGCGGCTCCGGCCGTGCCCCAGAGACGGAGCGAGCTTATGTCGTTCTTTATCCCACCGGCTTCGATGGCGTCCACTATCAGCCCGTGCACGAAAGGCACCCCCATAAACATGGTGGCCTTTTCCTTCTCGATAAGCTCGAACAGACTCTCGATGGACAGCCCGGGCAGTATTACCACCCTGCTGCCCTTGGTAATAGCCGTCATCATGATTACTATCAGCCCGAAGGCATGGTGCATGGGCAGGGCGAAGAGCACCACGGTATCTTTATCCGTCTGCTCAAAGCTGTCGCCCGATATGGCCGCCTCTTTGACGAGAGCCTGGTGGGACATAGCCACCCCGCGGGGATGAAAGGAAGGCCCCGAGGTGTAGGCGATGTGGGCGATAGCTTCGGGCGCCGGCTCGGCATCAATCGCGGTTGAGGAGCTTTGGGCCATAATCTCCTTATAGCTGAGGAACTCCCCCTTAGGTTTGGGGCCGAGGTCGATAACCCGTTCCACGGACTTGAACCTGTCCAAAACGGGCGCTAACTGCTCGACACAGGGGCTTTCCGTTACCAGGACTTTAGGCTTGGAGTCGTCGCAGAGGGAAACCAGCTCGGTGAGCTTATACTTGGGGTCGAGCAGGACGGCTACCGCCCCGATTTTAACCACCCCGAAATAGACGACGGCGAACTCGGGGCTGTTAGCCAGCAGCAGGGCTACCCTATCGCCCTTGCCTATCCCCACCCCCACCAGGGCGTTGGCTACTTTGTTCGAGGCTTCGTCCAGCCCTGTGTAAGACAGCTGGCGCTCGCCCATGACGATTGCCGTCTTGCCCGCGTAGCGCTTCGCCGCCCGCTCCAACATCTGTTTCAGGTTCATTTTTTATTCTTTTCTAGTATCACTCTGGCGTCTACGGCTAAAGCACCATCGCTGTAGGCAAAAATAGGGTTGAGGTCAAGCTCCCTGACCTCAGGATTATTCTCGACAAAATCAGACACCTTGAGCAGCAAATTTTCCAGGTAAGATATCTTCACCGCTTCCCCTCCCCGATAGCCTTCGAGCAGGGGGTAACCCTTTATCTCCCTGACCATCTCGGCGGCATCCCTCCTGGCCAGGGGGACGAGCCGGAAGGAGACGTCTTTGAGCACCTCCACCAGGATTCCGCCCAGCCCGAACATCAAAACCGGCCCGAACTGGTCGTCCTTGGACATGCCGACAATCACCTCGACGCCGGGGCGCGCCATCTTTTGCACCGCCACCCCCAGAACCTTAGCCTTGGGGTGTTTTTGCCTGGTTGCGGTTATAATGTCGTCGTAGGCTTGCCCTACCGCCCGGGCGTTCTCCAGCCCCAGCTTAACCCCGCCAGCGTCGCTCTTGTGCACGATGTCAGGCGAGGCTATCTTGAGTACTACCGGAAAGCCCAGCTTTTTGCTTATGGAAACGGCCTCCTCTTTGGAAGCGGCCAGACGCGTCTCAACCACATCGATGCCCGCCTGGCTTAAAAGCCGCTTGGCCTCAACCTCGGTGAGCACCGTCCTGCCTTCGTTTCTGGCTTTAGCTATCAGCTGTGCCGTCACCGGGACTCCCCCTTTATAGAACTGGGGTAAACTATAGCAGATTTTAGCCTCTTTGGAAAGCTGACGGAACTGGTGACAAAAAGCACTTTGCGCCCAGCTGCCCGTAATGCTACAATCAATATTGCAAGCATTAATCCTAGCTTAACTTTTGGACGCTACAATTGATGAAGCTGAAGTGAGAGGGATAACCATGAAAGCGCTAAAGATAAGCCACATTTTAATCGCTCTTGTTATCGTCCTGAGCCTGCTGGTGAGCGGCGGTTGCTCGGTATTGGATAGCAACGGCACGATAGCCCCCGACGGCACCAACCCCATCGACTCCAACGGGACTCCGCCCGTCGTAGAGAACGAAACCCCGGAAGCGCTCTCCATTGCCGACGTGGTAGCTCTGGTCAAGCCCTCGGTTGTAGCCATCAACACCGAGTACGTCAGCTATGACATCTTCAACCGCCCCTACGCACAGCAGGGGGCGGGCTCGGGGTGGATTATAGACGAAGACGGGCTTATCGTGACCAACAACCACGTGGTAGAGGGGGCGGATAGCGTCACCGTAACCCTGGCCGACGGCAAGACCTTCCCCGCCATAACCATAAGCACCGACTGGCTGAGCGACCTGGCCGTAATCAAGGTCGACGCCTACGACCTGCCCGCGGCTCAGGTGGGAGACTCCGACGATTTAAGGGTGGGCGACTGGGTGGTAGCCATCGGCAACTCGCTGGGCATGGGCATAAGCGCCACCAAGGGCATCGTCAGCGCCAAGGGGATCTCTCTGACGGTCGAGGAGGAGAAAACCCTCTACGACCTCCTCCAGACCGATGCCGCCATCAATCCCGGTAACAGCGGGGGCCCGCTGGTGAACATAGCGGGAGAGGTCATCGGCATCACCAGCATCAAGGTCGCCCAGGTGGGCGTGGAGGGGATGGGCTACGCCATCAGCATCGACACGGCCGAGCCTCTCATCGAGCAGCTGATAGAGAAAGGCTACGTGATTCGCCCCTTCCTGGGAGTGCAGGACTTGCTCACCGTAGATGCCACCGTGGCCTCCTTCTACGGCCTGGATGTGGACTACGGGGCGTTGATAAGGGGTATAGTGGCTGGCGGCCCGGCCGAAGCCGCTGGACTGCAAGCGGGCGATGTTATCACCAAATTCGGTGACCAGGAGATAGCCGATGTCAACCAACTGCTAAGAGCGCTCTACGCGACCGATGTGGGCGTAACAGTAGATATAACCTTCTGGCGGGGCGAAATTCAGAGTATCACCCAGGTCACCCTGGCGGAAAGCACCTTCTCCTAGCTCAGCCGCCTGACCCCCAGAGCTAGCTCGTGGCCACTTAAGCGGTGGCTCTCGGCAAAAGCATCTGTTCCGGGAACCCCCTCGACGAGCTCCCGTGATAGCGTCTCCTGCTTGATATAGTCGGCAAAGTCGGCCATCACCTGTTTGATATAATCATCCCCCTGGTAACAGGTGATAATATGGTCAGCGATATCGAAGCCCGCCGAGCGCCGCATCATCTGCAGCCTTCTCACTATCTCCCGCGCCACCCCCTCCGCCAGAAGCTCGGCGGGAATCTCAGTGGGAACCGCCACCAAATAAACTCCACCCCCACTGCGAACCCAATAGCCTTTCTTTTCGTCAACATCTCCCTCTAGCCCAGCTACTACATAACCATGGCCATCAAGCTCTGCTACCTTTTTAAACCTGAAATCGTAACCAAACTTCAGGTCTTTTACATTAAGTTCTTCTAAAATCTGAAGCTTTAACCGCTCCAAACTCTCCTCTTCCTTTTTACCCGCCACGCTAACCACGGCCTCAGCTAGAGGTTGCCTTACCTTAATACCAGCCTTACTCCTGGCTGCCCGTCCCAAACTGGATATTTTCATGGCTAAACGTACATCGTCAGACAACCGTCTATCAATCTTAGCCTTATCAGCCACCGGAAAATCGGCCAGGTGCACGCTCTCCGGAGCATCGGGCGATACCGTACATACCAGGTTCTGGTACATCGCCTCGGCTAAAAACGGCGTAAAAGGCGCCAGCAGTTTTGACAGCGTTACCAGGCAGTCATACAGCGTATTGTAAGCCGCCAGCTTATCGGCGTCGCTCTCGCTCTTCCAGAAGCGCCGGCGGCTGCGGCGCACGTACCAGTTAGAAAGCTCGTCGACGAAAGCCTCTATCTTTCGCCCCGCCTCGGTGGGGTTATAGCCCCCCAACCCCCCGTCGACATCGGCGATAAGCTGGTTAAGCTCCGAAGTAATCCAGCGGTCGAGCTCGGAAAGCTCCGTTGCCGCTTCTTTTTCGGGGACGAAATTATCGATATTGGCGTAGGTAACGAAGAAGGAATAGACGTTCCACAGCGTGGACAAAAAGCGGCGGCTCACCTCGGCCACCATTGATTCGTCGAAGCGATAGACGTTGCCCGCCGCCGTGCTGGTGAAGAAATACCAGCGCAGGGCGTCGACCCCGTATTTATTGATGACCGCCCAAGGCTCGGTCACGTTCCCCTTAGCCTTGCTCATCTTCTCGCCCTTGGCGTCGAGGACGTGCCCCAGGCAGATAACGTTGCTGTAGCAGCGCTTGTTAAAGAGCAGGGTGGCGATGGCGTGCAGGCTGTAGAACCAGCCCCGCGTCTGGTCGACCGCCTCGCTGATATAGTCAGCGGGAAACCTGCCATCCTCAAGCAATGTCTCGTTCTCAAAGGGATAGTGGTGCTGGGCGATGGGCATGGCGCCGGAGTCGAACCAGCAGTCGATGACCTCGGTGACGCGCTGCATCTTTGCCCCGCACTGGGGGCAATCGAAGCTCAGCTCGTCGACGAAGGGGCGGTGCAAGTCCAGAGGCTCCTTGAAGCCGGAAAAGCCCGCCTTATCTTTCAGTTCTTGTACACCGCCCACGCACTCGTAGTGCCCGCAGGACTGGCAGCGCCAGACCGGCAGCGGCGTTCCCCAGTAACGCTCACGGGAGAAAGCCCAGTCGACGTTATTCTCCAGCCAGTCGCCGAAGCGCCCGTACTTGATGTGCTCCGGGTACCAGTTTATCTCGTCGTTACGGGCAATCAAGTCGTCCTTGACCGCCGTTGTCCTGATATACCAGGTCTGTTTGGCATAGTAGAGCAAGGGCGTCTCGCAGCGCCAGCAGAAGGGATAGCTATGCGTTAGCTTCTCGCTGCGGAAGAGCTGGCCTTTTTTATCAAGCTTCTCCAGAATTAGCGGGTCAGCTTTTTTGACAAACTCACCGTGACCCGGCAAAGTGCCCATTACATTGCCCTGCAAATCCACGGTGTGGACAAAGTCCAAGTCATTATTTTGCATCGCCTCAAAGTCAACTTCACCATAAGCCGGGGCGATATGGACAATACCAGTGCCTTCATCCATAGAAACAAAATCAGTATCAATCACTTTGTAGGTAAGACTTGGGCCACCAAGAACAGGCTGGCTCGGCGCTTCTTGCACTTGAAATCCCCAACGCCATTGCTTAGTATCAGGGTTTAGGAATTGCTGGTATTTTTTTCTTTCTACTCCAAAGTCATGGGGGTTAAATAGCGGCACATACTCAATCGCCTCCTTACCCCCACCCCCCACCAAATCTTCTCCCTTTAACCTCTCTACCACTTTATAATCATCAAGCCCAACTGCATCAAATCGTGCCGATGCTAGAATAAGATACTCTTTATCATTGTCCGCCACCACGTACTCCGCATCAGATGCAACTGCTAAAGCAGTATTTCCCGGCAGAGTCCAGGGGGTGGTTGTCCATGCTAACAAATAAACAGGTTTATCCGAAGCGTGGAAAAGGTTAAAAAGACGGTCACGAACCTCAGAACTAGCAAACGACCCCTTGTCCACCTTAAACTTTATGTAAACCGAGGGGTCTTCGGCATCCTTATAGCCGAGAGCGACCTCGTGGGACGAGAGCGAGGTGCCGCAGCGGGGGCAGTGGGGGGTAACCTTATAGCCCTGGTAGATAAGCCCCTTCTCCCACATCGCCTTTATCGCCCACCAGACGGTCTCGATATAGTCGTTCTTCATGGTGACATAGGCGTTATCCAGGTCAACCCAGAAGGCGATGCGCTCGGTCATGGCGTCCCATTCTTTAAGGTAGCTGAAAACGCTCTCACGGCAGCGGGCGTTGAATTTGTCGATGCCGTACTGCTCGATATCCTTCTTGCTGCTTAAGCCCAGCTGTTTCTCCACCTCCAGCTCCACGGGCAAGCCGTGGGTGTCCCAACCAGCGATGCGCGGCGCGTAATAGCCCTTCATCGTCTTATAGCGAGGCAGGATGTCCTTAAAGACACGAGCCAGCACGTGGTGTATCCCCGGGCTGCCGTTAGCCGTGGGCGGGCCCTCGTAGAAGACAAATAATTTGCCGTCACGCCGCGCCTCCAGGCTGCGCTGAAAGATTTTCTTATCCTTCCAGAGCTCCAGAATTTTCTCCTCGGCTTTGGGGAAGTTCACCTTACTGCCGACAGGCTCAAACATAAAACCCCCTGTATATCAAAAAATCCCGCCCTCTAGGGACGGGATATTGTTCCCCGCGGTACCACCCTATTTCCCCCGCTTTACAGTGAGGGCACTCATTTCCAGAGCACATCCTAATGCCCCCGTCAGTGATAACGGTTGACGCTACCGACCAGGCCTACTTGTCCTTCTGCAGAAGGACGTTCGGTTGGTGGCTCGGGAGTGATTTTCAGGGGACGGCAACGTCTGCTTTCACCCGGCCAGACTCGCTTTAGTGCCCGCTCTCCCCCTACTCCTCTCCGTCACTGCCTTTA
>CAYQPY010000007.1:0-18763 GCA_964419705.1 uncultured Dehalococcoidales bacterium | reverse complement strand
CCTTTGAGATAGGCGTCTGGAACGCCTGGATTTTCATGAGCAGCTTTATCCTGCAGATGCTGGTGATGCTGCTGCTGAGCAAGAGGGTATGGCAAAGAAGCGGACACCCCGCTGACATTAAGAAAAGCAAGACCGAAAAGCGGGCGGGCATACTCGGCAACACCCTCTGGGCGCTGGCCACGCTCTATTCCATCTTCCTCCCCCTCCAGCAGGGGACGCTCTGGTTCTCCATCGGCTTCCCCATCTTCTTCCTGGGCGTAATGTTACTGACTATAGCCACCGCCGACTTCGCCATCGCCCCCTCGGAAAAACCCATAACCAAGGGGACCTACGCCTTCTCCCGTCACCCCCTCTACCTCTCCAGCTTTATGATTTACATCGGCACCGGCATCGCCACCGCCTCCTGGCTCTTCCTGCTGCTGGGGCTGGCTAATATCTTCTGGGTGCGCACCGAGGCGCGCGTCGAGGAAAGATACTGCCTGGAAAAATACGGCGATGCCTACCGCCGCTATATGAAGCGGACACCGCGGTGGCTCGGACTACCGAAATCGAGGAAAGCCGATGCTTGACCTTAAATTCATACGGGACAACACCGACCAGGTGCGTAAGGCGATAGCCGACCGCCAGGACACCGCCCCGCTGGACGAAATCCTGAAACTTGACGGTGAGCGCCGCCGGAAGCTGCTCGAACTTGAGGACTTAAGGCACCAGCGCAAGGAGGCATCACGGGAAAAGAACGCCGACAAGGAGTCTGGCCGCACTCTCCGCACCGAGATACAAAAACTAGAGGAAGAAGTCCGCGGCTTAGACGAGCAGATTGAGGCGCTTCTGCTGCAGTTGCCAAATATCCCCCACCCCACCACCCCCGTCGGCAAGGACGAAAATGATAACCCCGTAGTCCGCTCCTGGGGCGAGCCCAAAAAGTTCAATTTCAAGCCCGCCCCCCACTGGAAGCTGGGCGAAGATTTAGACATCATTGACTTCGAGCGCGGGGTCAAGCTCTCCGGCAGCCGTTTTTACGTGCTTAAAGGTCTCGGCGCCAGGCTGCAAAGGGCGCTCATCGCCTTCATGCTCGATTTGCATACAGGGGAGCACGGCTACAACGAGATATACCCGCCCTACATGGTCAAGCGCGAGTGCATGGTCGGCTCGGCGCAGCTACCCAAGTTCGCCGATAACATCTACCACGATGAAGAGGACGACTTCTGGTTCATCGGCACCGCCGAGATACCCCTAACCAACCTCCACCGCGGCGAGATTATCGCCCCCGCCACCCTGCCCATCTCCTATGTCGCCTACACCGCCTGCTTTCGGCGGGAGAAGATGTCGGCGGGGAAAGATACAAGGGGCATAAAGCGCGGACACCAGTTCGACAAGGTGGAGTTGTACAAGTTCACCGAGCCGGAGAGCTCCGACGATGAGCTGGACAAGCTTTTAGCCGACGCCGAAGAAGTCTGTCAGAAGCTGGGGCTGCCCTACCGCATCAAGCAGCTCTGCACCGCCGACATCGGCTTTGCCTCCCAGAAATCTTTTGACATCGAGATGTGGGCCCCCGGCTGCGAGGAATGGCTTGAGGTCTCCTCCTGCTCCAACTGCGGCGACTTTCAGGCGCGAAGGGCCGACATCCGTTACCGCCCCACCCCCGAAGAAAAACCCCGCTTCGTCCATACCCTCAACGGCTCCGGCTTAGCCCTCCCCCGCGTTATGATTGCCGTTATGGAAAACTACCAGCAGCCCGACGGCTCGATTTTGGTTCCAGAGGTTTTGCAGGGGTTTATGGGGGAGAAGATAATTAGGTAAAGCGACTAAACGTGAGTATGGATTCAGGTTTAACCACAGAAAAGACAACAGACCTACGTTTTTGACTGTTTTGGAGAAGATTTAGACTTCTCTGTGCGTCGGCTGAATTTCTTTAAGTCAGCGGTAAAATCCTGTCTAGCAAAAGTTTGCTTTTCGCTATCTTCCGTTTCTTCCATCACCACCAAATTCCCGTGTTCAGCAGTTCCAGTGGCGTGGAAACTGATACCTGCTGTTCCATCTACATTGGCTTCCGTCAATAAAATGTCCTTATTTGTCATTCCGCTCCTCCTATTCTTTTATAGCCCATTGTTTCCGTTGCGCCCATTGGAAAGCATTCGGTGTGATAACAGCTATATCAACATTACCTCCACAAACAGGCACGCCTATTGCGAACCTGAATCTACCTATTGTCAGCTGAACGGCATAGTTGGCAAAATCGACTGCATCTTGAAGGGGCATCCCGTCGAAAACCAATGGTAGTTCAGAAACATGGTCATCTATCCATTTCTGAACAATCGTTTTATCAGCCCCTCGTTTTATTAACTCATTAATTCCAACTTTATCATAACCATGAATTAGCCGACTGAGAGCATTTGTTTGCCCAAACCAGTTAGCACCAAAATCTGGACTACCATCTGGCTTATTGGGACGAACTTCTTGCCACGCAGTTTTATTTGGCCACTCACAAAAATATTGGTCACTGAAAAATTGACTATGGGAATATCCTCCAATGAATAAACCCAAGGTGGGACGTTTTGCCGTAGCAGGATAAACTTTATTATATCGTTCGTCAATGAATTTCTGCAATGCATCAGCCACATTCTTTACTGTGAAAGTCAGGGCATCTTCAAGAGAAATATAGTCATGTTCCCATTCCATTAGGAGGCTCGGGATAGACCTATCACTTATGCTCGCTATCCCCCAAGTCATCACCCCTATGGGATAATCTTTTATGCGTGTTAGTTTGTTAGCGAATTCAAATGTCTGTAATACTCCCGTTTGTGGCCCCTTCGGTGTATTCATAGTTCCCTCGAGAGTTACCATACTGTCGGCAGCCAAAATCAGCCCCTCAGGAATTCTCACGCTGACACAAATAGTCATAGCCCGTCTCCCGTCGTGACCTTTCAGGGAGGCTAGCATATCACTTGTTAAGGTTATAGTCAATCCTCATTTGGTATGCCTACATCTCGACACCGCCACTTTTGGGAGTATAACTAGGTCGAAGACTCTTCGAGGGGTAAGGTAGAAAAAACCACCCCCCTAAACCACAAACAGGTCCAGTCCCCCCATCATATTCATCGAAGCCCCGCTCATATACTTAGCCTCGTCCGAAGCCAGATAAGCCACAGCGTCGGCAATCTCCTCCGGTTCCGCCGCCCGCCGCGCCAGCAGCCGCTTGCCCATGCTCTCAGTCGCTTCATCCACCATCGGCGCGTCGGTCTTGGCAATGCCCACGATGACGGCGTTGCCGGTGACGTTGAACTTGGCCCCCTCGATGGCCACCGTCTTGGCCAGGTTAATCAGTCCCGCCTTGGAAGCGCCGTAGCTGGCCTGCCCGTAGCCGCCCAGCGCCCCCGCCACCGAGGAAATATTGACCACCCGCCCCCATTTGTTCTCGCACATATCGCCCCAGACCGCCTTGATGCAGTAGAAAGCGGAATTGAGGCAGATTTTGACCTCGTTATCGAACTCCTCGATGGTAGCCTTATAGATGGGCACGAAATGCCCCATCTGGGCGGCGTTGTTGACCAGTATGCTCACCGCCCCCAACCCCTCCTTGACCTTGTCCAGCCCTTTTTGCACATCCTGGGCGTCGCGGACGTCCATATTAACGGCGATGGACTTCCTGCCCAGCTTCTTTATCTCCTCAGCCACCGCCTCCGCCCCCTCAATGTGCCCCCAGCCGCTGACGGCGACGTCGGCGCCGTCCCGGGCCAGGGCGAGGGCGACAGCCCGCCCGATACCGTGCGGCCGCGAAGAACCGCTGACAAAAGCGACCTTACCTTCTAAAGACATTCCCTGCCTCCTTTTTATATTTGACCCTGCGTCAGTGATTATCTATACTAGAGCCGACAGGAGGGGTGTCCGAGCGGCTTATGGTGACGGTCTTGAAAACCGTTGTTCTTCGTCAGGAGAACCGTGGGTTCGAATCCCACCCCCTCCGCCAACCTCCCCGTATTTTACCAGACCGGCCAGCGCGCTGACCGCCCTCTCCGGTAAAGGAAAAACGGGCACGCCGCTAGTTTCAAGAGCGTCTATTTCAGCGTAAGCCGTGCCTTTGGGCGAATCAAGGCAGACCACTATCGGTTTCCGGGCGTCTCTAGCCACATCGACTACCGCCCGCATCAGCTCCATGTTTGTGCTGTAGAAAACGGCAGCCACAGCGATAGCATCGACACCCTCGTCGGCAAGCACTGTTTTGAGCATCTGGCGGCAGGCGTCGAAGTCGTCCGACGTCCAGCCAACGTCTACGGGATTAGACACCGCGTTTAATGATGACGATAGTTTCTTTAGCTTTCGCTTCGTCGTCGGTGAGAATTCGGCTAATTTTAGACCTTCTTCGGCACACTTGTCGGCCATAATGATGCCCGGGCCCGCCTGTACCGAGCAAAGGGCTACCCTATTGCCCCCCGCCGCCCTCTGAAAAGCCAGCGCCTTAGCCTTATCGACCAGCTCGCTGATACTGTCCACCACGAGCATGCCCGCCTGATTAAAGGCGGCTTTGTAATACTGGTAGTTGCCGGCCAAAGCCCCCGTGTGGGAGAAGGTGCTCTTTTCCACCCCTTCTCCCCTCCCCGCCTTATAGACGATAACGGGCTTGCGCTTGGTAACCTTACGAGCGGCTGCAATCAGACGTCTTGGTTCTTCCAGCCCCTCGATATAGAGGGCGATAACCTCGGTATCTTTATCCTGCCCGAAATAGCTCACCACCTCGTCGAAATCGAGGTTGCAGCGGTTGCCCAGCCCGATAGCCTTGCTGATGCCCACGTTGTGGTCGGTCAAGGCGTGCACGGTGTAGATAGTGGCGCCGCCGCTCTGCGCCGCCACGGCTACGTTGCCCGGTTGGCAAAGGCTGAGGGTGTATTGGAAAGAAGCGTTGAGTTTAGCCCGCGGATTGATGAAGCCCAGCGTGTTGGGCCCGATAATCTTTATGCCGCCCCTGTCAGCGATGTCTTTGAGTTTAGATTGCAGACTGGCGCCGATTCTGGTGCCCACCTCGCGAAAGCCGCCGCTGACCAGGATTACCCCCCTCACCCCCTTGGACACACACTCCTCTACGGCAGCTAAGGTAAACTCGGCGGGAATAACCACCATGGCTAAATCGACCTCCCCGGGGATAGCGCTCACCGAGGGGTAGGCCTTCAGCCCGAAAAGCTGCGCCAGACCCGGGTTGACGGGATAGACCTTACCCTTAAAGCCCGACTCCAGCAGGTTGCCCACGCACATATAGCCCACCTTGTCCGGGCTGGCCGAGGCGCCGACCACAGCCACGCTACGCGGGTTGAAGATACGCTCCAGCTGCTTGGTTGAATTCATGCTATAACTTAACGCTATTGGGGTTCAATCGAGACCTCGTTGAGCATGGCGAACCCCAGCAGGTTCAATTGATAGCCGCTGACGTAGGGCTTGACCAGCACGTAGTTAACCCCGAAAGACAGCGGGAGACAGGCGGCGTCAGCCACCAGCATTTGCTCGGCTTGCTGGTAGAGCGCCAGGCTCAAATTTTTGTCCGGCTCCGCGGCGGCCGCCTCCAGCAGGGCGTCGAAATCGGGGTTGCTGTAACCGCCGTAGTTATTCTCGGTGCCGCTGCCGAATAGAATCTCCAGGAAATCCTGCGGGTGCGGGTAGTCGGCTACCCAGCCCGTATAGAACATCTCGTCCCGCTCTTCCTTGAGACTATAGAGAAACGCCTCCGGGTCGAGCTGCCTTACCGTGATTTCAACCCCCAGGTTTTCCTGCCACTGAAAGACCAGGGATTCCAGCTCCGAGGAGATTAATCCCCCCCACCCCGCCGTGGTCAGCGAAATCGGCGGCAGGTTGGCGACATTGCCGTAGCTGGAGTTAGCAATCAGTTCCCTGGCCTCTTCGATATCGTATTCCAGCCCCGCCAGCCCGTCGTTATAGCCCGGTATGCCCGGGGGCAGTACGCCGTAGGCGGGCTGCATCGTGCCCGCAAAGACCAGCGAAATCAGCTTTTCTTTATCGATAGCCAGCGAGAAGGCGCGGCGGATATCGGCATCGTCGAAGGGCGGCTCTTCGGTGTTAAAGCCGATATAGTAAAAACTCAATTCGGGCACTATGGACAACTCGTCGTAGAAAGGGCCCGCTTCATCGGTCGCCTTGGCCGTGTAGGCGGTGCCGACACCGGTGACATCGATTTCGCCCAGCTCGTACATGTTCATGGACACCCCACCCCACAACCGAAAGACGACGGAGTCCACCCCAGCCATCTCCCCGTAATAGAGCTCGTTCTTCCCCAGCGATAACACCTCCTCCACGTCCCACTGGTTTAGGGTAAAGGGCCCCGTGCCGTTGGGCTCATGCCACCACCCCACCCCCGAATCCACCTCGGCCTGGTCGACGACAAAGGCGGTGGGATAGGTCAACTTAGAAAGGAAATAAGACTTCGGCGAGTCGATGGTCACTTCCAGGGTAAAATCGCCGAGCACTTTCACCCCGCTTATGTCCGTAGCGGCGCCCGATATTACCTCTTCAGCGCCGACAATATCGCCCAGATAGACGGCGGCGGTCTGCGAGCCGGTCTCAGGCAAGCAGGTCCTTTCCCAGGAATACTTAAAGTCCTCGGCTTTAACCTGCCGGCCGTCGTGGAAAAAGACGTCCTCACGCAACTGGAAGGTATAGGTCATCCCGTCCGGGCCCAGCTCCCACCACTGGGCAATATCGGGCACAGGCTCCAGGTTATCGCCCAGGCGCACCAGCCCGCTGAAAATCTGCACGATATACTGGTGGGAAACGGCATCGCCGCAGAGCGCGGGGTCGAGCGTCCAGGGGTCGATACCGGAGAGGGTGAGCACATCGACCGCGGGCGGAGGCTCCTCGCCGCACTGGGAAATGATGATAAGCAGGCCGCCCACTATCACCAGCGCCAAGATTATAACTATATATAATACCTTTTTCATCGGCTAGATAATCCCCCAGTCGCGGCAGCCCTGCTCGATAACCGCCAGGTATTCCTTGGAAGGCGGCGCCGGCTCGGCTCGTCCCGCCCGGATATAAGCCACGGCGTCTATCCTCCTGCCCAGGTCGTCGTTTAAGATAACGTTGAGGCGGTTATAGGTGCCGGGGCAATCCTCGTATCTGTCCAGCTTTTTCATGTCCTCTTCCGAGACTTCGTAAACCACCCCGATTACCCTCTCCCCGCGGAAGGGCTGGATATTGGCGTAGCCGCCCCGCCATTTCCGCGACCAGCCGACGAAGACCAGTCGGTAGTGGCTCAAGGTCGTCACCGACACCGGCTTGGCGCTGGGGCAGCGCTCCTGCATCTGTTTCTTGTTCAGGTTGGAGGCGTAAGCGAAATAATACATCTTTAAAAAAGCCCTTCCCGCTTCAGGCTCAAAAACTTCTTGCCGCCGATGATAATATGGTCCAGGACCTCTATGCCCACCAGCTCCCCCGCCTCGGCTAACCTCTTGGTCAGTTTGATGTCATCGGGCGAGGCCTGGGCGTCACCCGAGGGGTGGTTATGGGCAAAGATAACAGCAGCGGCGCTGGCCGAGATGGCCTCCTTAAAAACCTCCCTGGGGTGAACGATGCTAGAATCAAGGCTGCCCACGGAAATCTCAGCCACCTTTATCAACTGGTTACGCGTGTCCAGCAAAAGCGCCAGGAAATACTCCTTCTTCTTAGCCTTCAGCCTTCCCCCCACCAGCCCCATTACGTCTTCGGGGGTCTTGGCCACCGTTTTCCCCTCGGTCTGGGCATAGCCTTCCAACCGACTGGACAGCTCGAAGGCGGCTTTAATCTGCGCCGCCTTGGCGATACCGATACCCTTCACCTGTGATAGTTCCTCCACCGAGGCTTCGGCGATGCCCTTCAGGTTCTCGAACCTGGACAAGAGCCTCTGGGCGGTCACCATCACCGATTCTCCGGAAACCCCCCGCCCCAGTATAACCGCCAGTATCTCCTGCGCCGACAGGGCTTCCACCCCCAGCTTTTGCAGCCTCTCCCGGGGGCGCTCGGAGATGGGCAAATCGTGTATGGTAAAAGACTTATTCACCGTCCTCCCCCGCAAGCCGTTAGTATTGCTCGCTGACATATTCCCGCCAAAGGCTGTCCAATATATCCACGTCGAAGCCGTAAACCGCCTCCAGGGCGGCGTCGTAACTAATGCCTTCCTTAAAGGTATTCAATAATTCCAGCATTTTAGGCTGCCCGTAACTGCTGATAAGGTATCTCACCAGGCTGGCGCTCTGGGCGTAACCGAGGCTAGCCATATCGGAATAAGCAGAAAAGGGGCTGGACAGGCTCGGCACCGAGATAAGGCTGTCGTTATCAATCGCCCTCTCCAGGTAGGTGACAAAGACTTCCTCCATCTCACCCTCGGCGTACATGGCCAGCCCTTCGTCCAGCCAGGTGGGCAGGTCGTTATAGGGGTTAAGCGTCATCTGGTGGACGACCAGGTGCGCCAGCTCGTGAGCTATGGCCCGCTTGCCCCAGCTTATGTTGGTGGGCGCGATGCCGATAGCGATAATGCCGTGCCGCGTATAGGCCACCCCACCCGTCCACTCCTGGGGGTGAATCATCGCCCCCTGCAGATCCAGGGAGTTGGCGTAGATATAGAGCTGGGCCGGTCTCTCCAGCTCGGCGCCCGTATCCGCGGAAAGCCGCGCCAGCGCCTCCTGGGCGGCATCCATCAGCTCGTTGGCGAAGTCATCGTCGTTCTGGTAGCAGTAGAGCGTTATCTGCCCCTCGGTCAGGCCCTCCCATTCGTAGCGGGTGTCGTCGAAGCGGACGCGGAACGGCTCGGTCTCAAGCCTACCGCCACCGGCGTCGGCTATCTTCCACCAGTACTCCAGGCTGGAACCAGGCGGCAGCCCGCCCACCATCACCATCTCCAGGCTCCAGCTAACGTCAACGGTGGTAGCGGGGACAAAGTCCACCGAGACCTCGGTGAAGACATCGGCGAAGCTGGTGCGGTCAACGGAGTAGCAGAGGCGAATGTCGGTGATATCGAAATTGCTCCGCGCCGACAGGTCAAAGCTCATCCGGTAAGGAAAATTGGTTTCGGCACGGCTATCGAGCACGCTAAGCTCGCCCTGGGCTTGAACCAGCCCGGGGCTGAACACCGCCAGCGTCAGGCAGAGCAACAGGGCTATTAGCGCTAGTCTCTTTTTCATCTTTCTTCACCCAGTATAGAGCGCAGGTAGGCGGAAATAAAGCCGTCCAGCTCTCCGTCGAGCACGGCTTCGGTGTCGCTACTCTGGTATTCGGTGCGGTGGTCTTTGACCATTTTATAGGGGTGGAGGACATAGCTCCGTATCTGGTTGCCCCACCCCGCCGCAATCCGCTTCCCCTTGAGCTTGGCCCTTGCCTCCGCCCGCTTTTGCATCTCCACTTCCAGGATGCGGGAAAGCATTATCTTCATAGCAATCTCTTTATTCTGGTGCTGGGAGCGCTCGCTCTGGCAGGAGACGGTCAGTCCGGTGGGGAGGTGAGTCAACCTCACCGCGCTGCTCGTCTTCTGCATATGCTGCCCCCCGGGTCCGCTGGAACGGAAGGTTTCTACTTTCAGGTCTTCGCTCGCTATCTGAACGTCGACATCGGCTTCGGCTTCGGGCATCACCTCCACCAGGGCGAATGAGGTATGGCGGGCGTGGTCGGCGTCGAAGGGGGAAAGCCTGACCAGCCGGTGAACGCCGTGCTCGGACTTTAAGTAGCCGGTGGCATAATCGCCGCTGACATCGATGACGGTGCTCTTTATCCCCGCCTCCTCCCCCGGTGAGACGTCGAGCACCGCCGCCCGGTAGCCGCGGCGCTCCGCCCAGCGCAGGTACATCCGCATCAGCATCTGCGCCCAGTCCTGCGATTCGGTGCCCCCCGCGCCGGCATGAATTGATAGAATAGCGTTCCGCTGGTCATAGCCACCGCCTAAAGCCCTCTCCAGCTCCATCTCGTCGAGCCGGGAAGCCAGTTTATTCACCTCGGACTCGATTTCAGCCACCATCGAGCTATCCTCAAGCGACATTAGCTCGGCGGCGTCAGCCGCCTCTTTCTCCACCCCCCGCCACCGCTCCACCACCTTCTTCTGCTCGGCAAGCTGGCGCATAACCTCCTGCGCCTTTGCCTGGTCCGACCAGAAGTCGGGCTCGGCCGACTGCTTCTCCAGTTTTAGAATCTCTTTCTCCCTGGCGGTGACGTCAAAGATGCACCATAGCCATTGAGATTCGAGTCTGCAAGTCCTTGAGCTTATCCCGTATTTCCTGCATCTAAGTAAGCCTCCCGTGATAGTCCGCCGCCACCCTATCCTTTTGTGGATTAAGATTACCCCCCGCCGCCAGGTGAGCCAGGCGGGTGGGCTCGGGTAAACGGTAGCCGCGGCAGCATTGCAAAGTCCAGTAGATAGCGCTCTCCAGGTCGACCCTGTGCCCGATGGAGACATAGACGGGCTTTACCCGCGCTTTGGTGCGCAGTACGGCGCCGATAACCTCTTCGTTGTCCGTCAGCTCGGCGTAGCTGCTTGGCTCTTCAGCGAGCGTCCCATGACGGCCACAGAGCCGAGACTTGGCGCAGCCGATGGTCGGTGTATCCAGAAAAAGCCCCAGGTGCGATGCCAGCCCCAACCGCCGCGGGTGGGCAATCCCCTGCCCATCCACCAGGATAAGGTCGGGGGTAATAGTCAGTTTTTCGCAGGCGGCCAGCGTCAGCGGCGCTTCCCGGAACGTTAGCAGGCCGGGGACGTAAGGAAAGCCGATGCTATCCTCTACCGTCTGGACTTCGGCGATTTCAAGCTCGGGGTAGCTCAAGACCACCACCGCCCCCCTGCCCATCCCCTGAGTGCGGTCAACCGATATATCCACACCGGCGATAAAGCGCGGTGTTACCACCTCGTTGCTCCGACGAACCTGTGACGCCAGCCGGAGCTGTATCTCCGCAGCCTGGGACGTACTCACCCGCCAGCCGTGTAAGCTGCCTACTTTCACAACCCGATTATAGCTGCTGGATAGCGCCTTGACAACCTTAAACTCCCCCTTGACATTGACAGCCAGGCGATAATACCGCATAATAAGGCGTAAAACCTAAAAAGGACAGGAATAAGATTGGTAAAAATCAGACTACGCCGCACCGGAGCAAAAAAGCAACCCAGCTATCGACTGGTGGTAGCCGATTCTCGCGCCCCCCGCGACGGAGCGTTCATCGCCGTCATTGGCCACTATAATCCCCTTACCGACCCCGAGACCATAGTTATTGATGAGGAGAAGGCATCGGCCTGGCTGAAGCAAGGCGCTCAGCCCACCGATACCGCCGCCAGACTACTGGCTAAGGCCGGCATCATCGAAGAGCCCGAAGACAGGAAAGCGAAAATGAAGGCCGGCACCCCCGACAAACCGAAAGCGAGCAAGAAGAAGGCTAAGGCTGCCGCCGCCAAGGCTAAAGCCGAGGAAGCACCCAAGGCAGAGGCTGCCAAGGAGCCTGAAGCCGCCGCCGAGGAACCAAAGGCAGAAGCCACCGTCGAAGAACCCAAGACTGAAGCGACCACCGCTGAAGCCCCCGAGGCGAAAGCGGCTGCGGAAGAGCCCGAAGCCACCGTCGAAGAACCCAAGGCTGAAGTTGCTGAAGAACCCGAAGCCAGCGAGGAACCAACCACCGAAACAAGCGAGGAGCAATCATGAACGAAGAAGAAAACCTGGAAAAACAAGAAGACCTAGAAGAACCGGAAAAACAGGAAGAACCGGAGGACCTGGAAAAACAGGAAGAACCGAAAGCCCCGGAGACATACGCCAGCCCGAAAGAAGCCGAGGGTATGAAAGCACTGGTCGATTACATCGCCAAAGCCATTGTCAATGCGCCTGACGACGTAGTTGTCACCGAGGAGACCGACGAACAGGGCACCGTGCTCAAACTTCAGGTCAACGACGACGACAAGGGAAGGGTTATTGGCAAGCAAGGTCGTGTCGCTCAAGCCATGCGCACCCTGCTCAGAGTAATCGCTGCCAAGGCGGGCACCAGGGCTACTCTAGAAATCATATAGCCGTAGAACCAGTGAAAGCGTCCGGGCTAGAATATATCACCATAGGCCAAATCCTAGCCCCCTGGGGTGCTAAGGGCCAGTTAAGGGTAGAAGTCATCACCGATTTCCCCCACCACCTCGCCCCCCACTCACCGGTTTATGTCGACCGCCAGCCCGTGACCATTGCCGGTACCAGCTGGCACAAGGGCAAGGCAATCATCAAGCTGGAAGGCATTGACAGCGTTGCCGATGCCGGAAAGCTGTGCGGCAAGGCGCTCGAAATCCACCACAGCCAGTTGGAGACTCTCCCCGAAGGACAGTACTACCACTTCCAGCTTATCGGCCTTGAGGTATGGACTACGCAAGACAAGTTGCTGGGCAAGGTGGTGCGGATTCTAAGCTCCTCCAGCAACGACAACTACGTGGTTAGCGGCAAACAGGGGGAGATTCTCATTCCCGCCATCGAAGACGTTGTCAAATCGGTTGACCTTGAGCGCGGGCGGATAACCATTGAGGCTATGGAAGGGTTGCTGGACTTGAACGGCTAGGTCTGGATGTTGGGTCGGCGCCGGCGCCTTCTCTGCGCCACCCGCAGCCGAATCAGGGAACGACGCAACGCCGCCTCGGCTCGGGCCGTATCCACCCCCGGCACGCGCTCGGCAAGCCTCTCTTCGGCACGGCGCTTGGCTTCCTCGGCGCGGGCGATGTCGATTTCCTCCACCCTCTCGGCGGCGTCGGCCAAGACGATGATTCTATCGGGACGCGCCTCGATAAAGCCGCCCGAAATAGCCAGGTAAAACTCATCCCCACCCTTCTTAATCAAAAGCTCACCGGGCAAAAGCGTGGTCATCAGCGGGGCGTGGTGGGGCAGGATGCCCAGCTGGCCCTCGACACCGGGAGCGACGACCTCGTCCACTTCGTCGGAAAAGACCTCTCGCTCCGCGGTAACGATATCGAGCCTGGTGGTCGCCATCCTCAAACCTCTGCCTGTAAGCTCTGGGCCGCCTCTATCGCCTCGTCGATGCCGCCCACCATATAGAAGGCCTGTTCGGGCAAGGTGTCATGCAGGCCATCCAGTATTTCTTTAAAGCCGCGCACTGTGTCCGCTATGGGCACATACTTGCCCGGGCGTCCGGTAAAGTTCTCAGCGACGAACATCGGCTGGGATAAAAACCTCTGTATGCGGCGGGCGCGCGCCACGGTGAGCTTGTCCTCCTCGCTCAATTCTTCGATGCCGAGGATGGCGATGATATCCTGCAGGTCCTTGTAGCGCTGCAGCACCTTCTGCACCCCCCGCGCCACGTTATAGTGCTCCTCCCCGACGATGGCGGGGTCGAGAATACGCGAGGTCGAAACCAGCGGGTCGACGGCGGGGTAGATACCCTGCTCGGTCAGAGCGCGATCCAGGGCGACCACGCCGTCGAGATGGCCGAAGGTGGTGGCAACACCGGGGTCGGTATAATCGTCGGCGGGCACATAGACCGCCTGGAACGAGGTGATGGAGCCTTTTTTAGTGGAGGTAATCCTCTCCTCAAGCTCGCCGACCTCGGTAGCCAGCGTCGGCTGGTAGCCCACCGCCGAAGGCATCCTCCCCAGAAGCGCCGATACCTCCATGCCAGCCAGGGTATAGCGGTAGATGTTATCGATAAAGAGCAGCACGTCCTGCCCTTCTTCGTCGCGGAAATATTCGGCCATGGTCAACCCGGTCAGCCCCACGCGCAGGCGTACGCCCGGGGGCTCGTTCATCTGTCCGAAGACCATCACCGTCTTGGCGATGACCCCGGACTGCTTCATTTCTTCCCAGAGGTCGTTGCCCTCGCGGGAGCGCTCGCCGATGCCGGTAAAAACGGAGTTGCCGCCGTGCTCGGTGGCGATATTGCGGATAAGCTCCTGGATAATCACCGTCTTACCCACGCCGGCACCGCCGTAGGCACCCACCTTACCCCCCCGGGTAAAGGGGGAAACCAGGTCGATAACCTTTAAGCCCGTCTCCAGCATCTGGGTGGTGGTCTCCTGCTCCTCTAAGGAAGGCGGCGGGCGGTGCACAGCCCATTTATCCTTGGTCTTGACCGCGCCCAGCTCATCTATAGCCTCGCCCATAACGTTAAACAACCGTCCCAGCGTTTCCTTCCCCACCGGCACGCTCAAGGCGGCGCCGGTATCCACCGCCTCCACCCCCCGCTGCAGCCCGTCGGTGGAAGAAAGCGCCAGGCAGCGCACCCAGTTATTACCCACGTGCTCCTGGGCTTCGAGGGTGAGCTTCTGCCCGTCGGTGGTAACCTCTATAGCGTTATAAAGGGCCGGCAGCTCATCAGGGGGAAACTCGATATCGACTACCGTGCCTATTACCTGGACTACTTTTCCCTTGGCCATAGTTACCCCCTATTTCATCTTGGTCATCGGTATAAAACCCCGCACCTTGCGATACTGGTAGTAGGTCACCCCGTCCACCGTCTTGGAGACGATTCTAACCCCGTACTCCAAGGAATTGAGCAGGTTCTCCAACTCCTCGGCAGAAATATTGACCTCCCTTTCGGCCAACTCCGCCACCAGCTCGTCCAGGGTATAGGCGATATGGAAATTGGGGCGGAGAAACTCCATAAGCGAAGTAACCGTTCTCGGGTCGTTTCTCTTGAATCTAGCGTCATTGATAGGCATAATAAACCTCCTCCTTCTTCTTCTAGGCCAGAGCCGCAGCTCCGCCGGTAATATCCAGCAGTTCCGTGGTTATTGACTCTTGCCTTGCTTTATTATACATCAATGTCAGGTCTTCAATCAGCTCGTTGGCGTTATCGGTGGCGTTGCGCATGGCTACCATCTGAGCCGACTGCTTGCTGGCGATTGATTCCAATATAGCGTGATATATCTGCATCTCGACAAACCGCGGTAAAAGCTCCCCCAGCACCGCCTGTGGATTGGGCTCGTAGATATAGTCCACGTTCTGCGCCTGGGGTATGACCGCCGGTTCGACGGGAAGAACTTGCTTCATAAACGGTTTCTGCACAATGGTCGAAATAAACCGGGTATAGACCAGATAAACCTGGTCGACCACCCCGTCGGTATAATCGTCGATAACGATACGGGATATGGGCAGCGTGTCCAGCAGGTTGGGCTGGTCGCCGAGCTGGGTAAATTCGGCGCGGATATCACGGTCGTAGCGCCTCATAAACTCCAGCCCCTTGCGGCCCACGGTGATAAGGGTAACCGGCACACTCTGCTCCAGAATAAAATTCGCCGTAAGGCGGTTGATGTTGGCGTTAAGCCCGCCGCACAGGCCCCGGTCGGGGGTGATGTGCACTACGGCGATTTTGTTAACGGGGCGGCTCTGCAGCAGGGGGTGGGGGGCTTCCGTGCCCCGGGACAGTGCCGCCAGGTCAGCCAGTACTTGACTAATTTTATCAGAATAGGGCCTTCCTGCCAAGCCGCGCTCCTGCGCCTTCCTCATCTTGAGGGTGGCAATCATCTCCATGGCACGCGTAATCTTGGCCGTGGACTGCACGCCCTTGATGCGCCGCTTTATTAAACGAATGTTAGCCAATCGCTAAAGCCCCTTTCTGATTTCTTCCAGTCTGGTCTTGTTCTGAGGCACCACCCGGAAAAACTGGTCGAGCTTATCACAGGCGTAGTCATCGCAATAGGCGCAGTTGACCACGCCCTTTTCCACCCCACACTTCCTTATTTCGCAATGATTGCAGTGGATAAATACCCTTTCGCCCGCCGACAGGCAGCCCTCGCAGTTGATGTCTTCGGGCTTGAAGTCGTGCTTGTACAGCTTGGTCCACAGCGCAGCGGTTTCCTGCCTCAGAGCGCCGTCGTCATTTTTGGTAGCGATAAACGCCCCACAGTCGGTGCAAACCTCGCCGCAATAGCCCATCATCTTTTATAAACTCATCCCCTTCTTGAACTCGGCGATGGCTTTCTTTAATACCTCCTCGGTCTTATCGGTTATCTCTTTTGTTTTGTTAATCTCCTTGCCGATTTCGGGGTGATTCGCCTCCAAAAAGCGGTGGAAATTGACTTCAAAGGCGATGACCTTATCCACGGGCACATCGTCCAGGTAGCCGTTTATGGCGGCGTAGAGAATGGCGACCTGCTTCTCCAGCGACATGGGCACGTACTGCGGCTGCTTCAGGACCTCGGTGATGCGCTGCCCGCGGTCAAGCTGCGCCCGCGTCGCCTTATCCAACTCAGAGGTGCCGAACTGGGCGAAGGCGGCCAGCTCGCGGAACTGGACTAACTCCAGCCTCAGCTTGCCCGCCACCTGTTTCATGGCTTTGGTCTGGGCGGCGCTGCCCACACGCGATACCGAAAGCCCCGCGTTCAGCGCCGGCCGGTTACCCGCATTGAAGAGGTCGGTCTCCAGGTACATCTGCCCGTCGGTAATGGAGATGACGTTAGTCGGGATATAAGCCGACATATCGCCCGCCTGCGTTTCGATAATGGGCAAAGCCGTCAGCGAGCCCCCGCCGTATTCGGGGGCGTATTTAGCCGCCCTCTCCAGCAGTCGGCTGTGCAGGTAAAAAACGTCACCGGGATAAGCCTCACGCCCCGGCGGGCGGCGTAGTAATAGCGAAAGCTGCCGATAAGCCCAGCCGTGCTTGGAAAGGTCGTCGTAGATAACCAGGGCGTCCTTGCCCTCCTCCATAAAGGCTTCGCCCATAGCGCAGCCCGCGTAAGGCGCCAGGTATTGCATCGCCACCGAATCGGCGGCGTTAGCCGCCACCACGATGGTGTGCTCCATAGCTCCGTGCTCCTCTAATGTTGCCACCACCCGCGCCACCTTGGACGTCTTCTGCCCGATGGCGACGTAGATGCAGATGAGGTCGCCGCCCTTTTGGTTGATTATGGTATCCAGCGTGATAGCCGTCTTGCCCGTGGAGCGGTCGCCGATGATAAGCTCGCGCTGACCCCGCCCTAGGGGAATAAGGCTGTCGATGGCTTTAATACCGGTCTGCACCGGTGTGTCCACCGACTTACGGCGGGTAACGTTGGGCGCTATCTTCTCCATGGGCATCGTCTTCTTGGTCTTGATAGCTCCCTTGCCGTCGAGGGGAATGCCCAGGGAATCTACCACCCGCCCGATAAGGGCTTCGCCCACCGGCACTTCGGCGATACGTCCGGTGCAGCGCACCTCGTCCCCCTCCTTGATGGAGGTATAGTCGCCCAGGATAACGGCGGCGACGCTATCTTCTTCCAGGTTCAGGGCGATGCCCATGACGTCGTTGGGGAATTGCAGCAGCTCGTTATACCTGGCCGCCGCCAGCCCGTAAATGCGGGCGATGCCGTCGCCGATTTCGATTATGTTGCCGACATCGACCATCTTAAGCGGTGCCCCGAACTGCTCGATTTGCTTCTTGATAACGGAAACGATGTCCTGTCCTCTTATGGTCACTTAAGCCACCTCCTTCACTTTAGTCCGCCCGTGGCTAACTCTTTCTTTAGCGCCAGCAGCTGGCTGTGGGTGCTGCCGTCGAGCAGCTTGCCGCCGACCCGGGCTATCATCCCCCCCACCAGGCCGGGGTCGACGCTGGACTCGAGCACTATCTTCTTGCCCACCACCTTCCCCAGGTGCTCCTCCAGCTTTTTCTTTTCCCTATCGTCGAGGGGCACGGCGGTCACCACCTCGGCGTGCTCGATACCGCGATAGCCGTCCAGCAGGCGGTGGTACTCCCCGGAGATATCGCCCACCATAGCCAAACGCCCGCGGCTCACCAGCAGGTAGACCAGGTTCCGCGCCAGCGGACTTATGTCACCCAGCACCCCGGAGAGGAGCTTCTCTTTTTTATCGAAGCCGACCTTGGGATTCTCCATCAGCGCCATAAAGTCGACGTTCTCTCCCAGGGCAGCAAACTTCTCCAGGTCGTCTCGCCACCTGTCCAGCTCTTTTCTTTCCAGGGCAATCTCGAAGACTGCCCGGGCATAGCGCCTGGCATAAACTCTTCTAGCCACGTTGACTCCCTAAATAACCGTCTATTCCTTCTTCAGGGTAGGCGATTCTTCCAGCACCTTATCGATAATCTGGCGGTGGGCTTTCTTATCCAGAGAACGGTCGATGACCTTCTCCGCCGCCGTTACCGTCAGGTCGGCGAATTCCTGGCGCAGCTCGCCGACGGCTTCGTTGCGCTCCTGCTGAATCTCAGCCCGCGCCCGCGAAACAAGGGTCTCGGCTTCCTGTCGGGCTTGCGCCTGCGCCTCTTTCCTCACCTCTTCCCCGGTGCGCATCGCCCGCGCAATCACCTCTTCCCCCTCGTGGCTGGCGTCGGCAATCCGTTTGGACGCCTCTTCCTCGGCGCGCTCCGCCTGCTGCTTAATCTGCTCCGTCTGCTCCATGCTCTCCTTCACCCGCCGCGAGCGCTCGTCGAGCATCCGCATAATTGGCTTGTACGCCACCAGGTAGAGCAACCCGAAAAGGACGATAACGTTGATGAGCTGCGCTATCAACGACGGCACGTTTATGCCCAGTGATTCGAATAAAACTTCCATTTATATCTCCCTCGGCACCTAGATAGCCAGCACCGCCGCCGTCACCAGCCCGGCCAGGATTAAGACGCCCAGTATGGCCGCGCCGATAATAATACCTATTGCCAGAGGTAGTCCACCGTCTTCCATAATATTACCTCCTCAAAAATTCCGGCTAAACAACCATAGCCAGCAAGATAGCCACAATCAGCACGTAGATGCCGATGGCCTCGGCCAGGCCAGCCACCAAAATCATGTTAGTGAAAATCGGCCCCCTTGCCTCCGGGTTACGGGCTCTCCCCTGCACAGCGGCAA